>JABDBX010000046.1 GCA_013288445.1 Bacteroidota bacterium | reverse complement strand
TTAACGCTAAACCCGGTAACTATCTCTATTTTGGTGCTGTCGTAGCCGTGGTGCCTGCCTTCATTGAATTTTAGAAATGCAATTACAAGCAAGATAGCCGTGTATAGATAGGATTGCCACCGGGAGTAAGGCCATTGTTTTTTGTCGAACCAAAAGAAAAACCATAGATAAACGGCCACTATCATCACCAATGGGTGTGTCCATATAGCCAGATAAAAGAATGCTGTAAAAACGAATAGAGAAATGAGTAGCGGCCTCTTCTTAAACCCCATGTAGAAATTGAGAGCAAAAGCAAGCAACAGCCAGCTTATACCCTGGTGTACCTCATTATTGGGCCAGTAAAACGTATCGCTCACAAACAAGGTAAGGTACAGCCCCAGTAATACAGCCAGGCCATAGTTCCTGTACCTGTACACAAGCAGCACTGCAATGGCTATATAAAACATGTAAAAGCTGGCAGAATATAGGATGATAAGCGCACGAAATGGAAGATGGAGCCAAATACCAGCCAACGGCAGCGCCTGCGAAATAAAGGAGCCATACCGGTATTCTTCTATCACAAAATACCAGCTGTTCATAAACCGGAACAGCATATGGGGGGCGTCAATGAACAACATCCTTTCTTTGTAATAAACCACGGCCCCCGCCAGCAATACCAGCAATACAACCACAGAAGCTTTGGCCGCTATCTTGTTGCTATCGCTCCCCTGTGTTTCCGTTTTGTCACCTGGTATCCCGGTCATTTATTTTCTGGTCAGCTATTGTTTGACGGCAATATAAGGCATAATTTTTGTACGCTATCTTTGCAAAAATACACTCAATATGAAACGTACACTTTTATTAACCGTATTTTCAGCGCTTTTATTATGCGCGGCTACCTCAATAGCACAGATACCTGTGGTATCAAAAGTTGTTCCCAAAGTAACTTTAGGTCTGAAGGTCGGGGCCAATTTCCAGGACCTGAGCAGCGTTTCCTTTAAACAGGCTTATAATGCCGGCTTTATGGGCGGCGCTTTTGTGGGCCTTCAGAAGAGACGCTGGGGCGTACAGGTAGAAGCATTAGTAAAAAGCGCCAAGTTTACTTTTGCCCAGGGCAATTCATTAGGTAGTTTCAATACCTATATCAACACTGTTTACCTGGATGTTCCCGTTTTGCTGGAGTACAAAATCATTCCGCGCTTATGGGTGCAGGCCGGGCCGCAGTTCAGCGACCTGATCTCAGCTAAAGATAACAACAGCAAAGATGTAGCCAGTACCTTTAAAACAAGCGATTTTTCCGGTGTTCTGGGGCTCGAAGCACGTTTGCCTGTGCATTTTGTAGTAGGCGCAAGGTATATACTGGGGTTAACCAACATTAATAACAATAACCTTCCCGGTTATACTGATGCCTGGAACAACCGGGCTATACAAGTATATTTAGGGTTCAGGTTCTTGTAGGAATGTTAGGAACGATGGCAAAAACAAGATATTTTTGCCGTCGTTCCCAAACACACTCATTTTGAAACAACCTTTCGTATTATCCTGTTTGTTTATAGCCATGTGCTGCACCGGCAGTGCAGTTGCGCAGTCTGCCCCTGCAAAAGACACTACTTTCCCCAAGATAGTCTTTGGCATTAAGGCAGGCGCCAGCCTGCAGTCAACCAACAGCGACACCTGGGACAAAGGGTATAAGCCCGGCTTTACAGGCGGCATAATGGTAGGTATGCACAAACATAAATTTGGCGTAAGGGCAGAAGTTCTGCTGAATATTTCGCGTTATAAGGCCGTAAACAATGTGACGGATTCAGCCGGTACGCTGGGCGATTTCCGGGTCTTCGTGATTGATGTGCCTGTGTTGCTGGAATATGATATTACACCTCGTTTTACCATACTCGCCGGGCCGCAATACACCGATATGCTGTCGGTAAAAACCCTGAATAGCTTTGCTGCCGATGGCACTGTTATTTTCAAGCCCCAGGCTTTTTCCGGGGTTGTCGGCATTGAAGCTAAATTGCCGAAACAACTTTCTATTGGTGCAAGGTATGCGTATGGCTTTACCAATATAAACAATGGTGCGGTAAGCACCGATACATGGCAGAGCAGCGCTATCCAGGTCTATGCCGCCTACCGGATAAAATAGTCCTTTGAGGTACAATTTCCTTTTTGTATAAACAGATTTCCCGAATCGGTAAACACTTACTAAGGGTGGTTTCTACTTTTGCGTGGCGTATATCCATGCGATCTAAATAATACCATCTTGTAATGAGAAAGAAAAGTGCATTCGTAACGGCTGCTATCGTCATTGCCGTAGCAACGCTTACCAACTGTTCCAAAATGTTGCCCAAAATGATTGACCCCAATTATGGGGTATGTGGGCCGGTAAGCCTTTCAAGTGCTCAAAGCGTACTATTCGCACAGGGGAATGATCAGTTTTTTGCAATAAGAACTGCATCCACCGGTCTTGGTCCATATTTTGTTTCCACTGGTTGTGGCGAGTGTCATTCAAGTGATAACAGGGGGCATCCCTTTACTATGCTGACCCGGTTTGGCCAGACCGACAGTACGGGGAATACTTTCCTGGCTAAGGGTGGCCCACAGCTCCAGAATGCGTGCCTGCCCGGTTTTACGTCCCAGCAGATACCGGATGGGGCTTCCAGTTCGAAATTTATTGCACCGATCACAGCGGGCGTAGGCTTTTTAGAACTTATACCCGATTCTGCAATTCTTGCAATGGCTGCCGCTAATGTAAATAACCCCGATGGCGTCAGGGGGCATCCTAACTATAGTTCAATTCCGCCCTACGTTACTCCCTTTGCAAATGCTATACCGCGGGCGGACGGTAAATATATTTGTCGTTTTGGCCGTAAAGCAGCTACCTATGATCTGCTGCAGCAGGTAGCAACCGCATACAATCATGATATGGGCATCACTTCAACTTTTATGCCTTTTAACCCATATAACTACCTTGACCAAACAGCCCCATCTTCACCGTCAATACCCGATGTTGACAACACAACACTTAATTCTGTTGTCTTTTATGTGAGGTGCCTGCAAACTCCCAACCAACGAAATGCCAATGACCCAACCGTTATGAACGGCAACCAGGTATTTGTCAACCTGGGCTGTGAAACCTGTCACAAGCAAACCCTGACAACAGGCTATTCGCCCATTGATGGGCTGTCTTACCAAACCATCAGCCCATTTACTGATCTGTTGGTGCATGATATGGGACAAGGGCTTGATGATGGCTACACAGAGGGAAATGCGAAAACATCGGAATGGCGTACGGCTCCGCTATGGGGGTTAGGGCTTGCCGCTGGTGTACAAGGGGGCAGTTATTATCTGTTACACGATGGTAGGGCGCACAGCATTGAACAGGCGATTCAAATGCATGGGGGTGAAGCCGCTGAAAGTGTAACCCGGTTTAATAGTCTGTCACCGGGCGACAGGAACGCATTGCTCACCTTCCTGAAATCATTGTGATATTATGGAACGTAAAGAATTTCTGAAAACATGTGGCTATGCCTGTTTGGGCGGCGCTTTCCTTGAAACATTGCTGGCAAGCTGCGGCAGTACCAAAATGATTTCGGGGGCTATTTCAAATGCCGACCTTGTAGTGCCGGTATCCTCCTTCCTGAAAAAAGACAAATCATTCAGGCAATACGTTGTGGTGCATAACGACCAGCTCGAGTATCCTGTTTGCCTGTATCGGTTCAGCCAGGCGGAGTATTCGGCTTTGTATATGAAATGCCCCCACCAGGGCGCCGAATTGCAGGTATTTGGCGACAGGTTGCAATGCCCTGCACATGGAAGTGAGTTTAGCAGCAACGGCATTGTACAGAATGGCCCCGCCGACGCAAACCTGAGGATATTCCCGGTAACAATTCAAAACGAACAAATACAAATCTCTTTGAAATGAAAATACGCTTACTTTTTACGTCACTGTGCATGTCCCTTGCTTCCTTCCTTCACGCCAATGCCCAGATCGACAGCAGCCTGCTGAAAAATGGTACAAAGGATACTGCAAAAAACGCACTTACAATGGATGCCATCTATAGCAGGCCATTTTTAAAGACGGGCAAATTCCCGGTTTCAATTGGCGGGTATATAGAGTCTAATTGGCAATATACCGGTACATCTGGCATTTCGGTGGGCAACCAGTTCCAGTTCAGGAGATTTAGTTTATTTGTCGCATCAAGCATTACAAGTAAAATAAAATTCCTGTCTGAAATTGAATATGAGAATGACCCCACGGGAGACCCTGCTGATGCTAAATCTGGCGGACGGTTTGAAATAGAATATGCTGCGCTGGATATAGAACTGCACCCCTTGCTTAACATACGTGGTGGTATGATCGTGAACCCTATCGGCGCTTTTAATCAAAACCATGACGGCCCCAAATGGGAGTTTACCGACAGGCCGATTGCAATGACCCAAATGCTCCCAGATACGTGGAGCAACACTGGCTTTGGCATTTATGGCAAGGAATATACCGGCAAGTGGATGTTTGGCTATGAATTTTATTTGACCGGAGGTCTAAACGATTCTATTATTGATAATGCAGCAGGGAAAACCTTTTTACCCGCTGCAAATGCCAATCCCAGCCGGTTTACATCCAGTGCGAGCGGTGCGCCTATGTACACAGGTAAACTCTCTTTACGTAATACGAAGGTCGGCGAATTGGGCTTGTCGTTTATGAGCGATATATACAACACCTGGGCAGTGGAAGGCGCGCCTGTTGACGATAAGCGGGTAGCACAGGTTTACGATATTGATTTTAATACTACACTTCCCTGGCTGCGGACAAATATCATTACCGAATGTGCCTGGGTATATGTTCAAATGCCTCCCAACTATACACAGCAATACGCGAACAAGCAATTTGGCGGGTTTATAGATATTGTTCAGCCTGTTTTCAGAGGGCGGGTATTTGGATGGGATCATGCTACAATTAACCTAGCGGTTCGTGGCGAATATGTTGATTGGAACGTGGGCAACTTTGCAGCTACCGGAGCAAAAATGTACAACGATCTGTGGAGCATTATGCCTGCGATCAGTTTCCGGCCAACGCCTCAAACAGTAGTACGGTTTAATTACCGCCGTCAAATGCAAAGGGATATAACTGGAAACACAATAGGCGCTGCGCTCGGTCTTACCGAAGGATATAGCCTGGGTATTTCAACCTATTTCTAAAGTTCTTTTTACAATTTTTACAGGAGAACAAACGCTTATAAATTAGTAGTTGTTTGCCAGGGATAGCATTGTTCCATTAAAACGGGCTACTTTTACAAAAAAAATTATGTCTCAAAATTATTCAAACCATAAGCGCTACGTTCCAGGCTTCCACGTTGTGTTAGGTTCCCTCATAGTAGTTGTGTTAGTAGCGTCAATTGTGAATCTGGTGTGTTGCATGGGCTCATGCCATGCCGGTAGTTGCGGCCCTGGCGGTTGTTGTATCTGGCAGGGCGGTATAGTGCCATTAATTGTTGCTGTTATTTTGCTGTTGCTGTTTTGGTATTCCCGCCAGTTTGCCGTCACCGTTCAAAACAGGGCTATACGCGCAGAAGAAAACATGAGGCACTTTGTAATGACCGGCAAACCACAGGATTCCCGCCTCACAATGGGGCAGATAGTGGCATTACGGTTTGCCGGAGACGATGAATATCTATCGTTGTCAGACCGCGCTATAAATGAGCAGATGAAGCCGGAGGAAATAAAAAAAGCGATCAAGAACTGGAGGAGCGATGATTACAGGTGCTAATCCCAAAGAATATGCTTGCCTAATAACAAATCCACCGCGCTACGGTGGATTTGTAGTTGATAGCCGGTTGTACAGATACAGAAATCTAATCGAAGATATTCACTGAAGAGCCTACCAGCGACAGCAATTCCTGCTTAGGTGGGCTTTCTGGCTCACTTGCTTTGAGTTGTTCCAGGAAGTGTTTGAATGCAGGCAGGTCGAAGAGTATTTTCTGGCCTTCATCGGCTGTGAAAAAGGCCGTATGAATGAATGTTTTCTCATCGGGACATAAACAAACATTGTAGTTGACGCCGGGCGAACCAAGTTCCCGGAGCGCACTCATTACAGCAGCAATGTTTTCTTTATTCTGGTCGGCATATCCGGCCTTAGTGGTGTAGGTAACCTTTACGATCTTCATGGTTTTGATTTTAGTGTTATCTGGGGTAAAAATAATTGTGTTTCGCAAAGTTGAATTTTATAGCAACAGGCACATAGTATTACAACCGAACAGTAAAATTATAGCCAGTTTGTTTCAGGATCAAGGAAGGAAGATATTACACCCTGAATGATTATTGTCTCGCCCTCAATATCATAATGCATGGCATAGGGGAATTTATCAAATACCCCGAACCGGATGTCATCGTAACGTACGGCACGGGTAAACGGGTTTTTCTTGATGGACGATACCTGACGCTTAAAATCCTCGTAGAATTTTTTTCCTAAACCTTTTTGCTTTGAGTTATAATAATCAATAGCATTTTGAACATCATTAAGAGCCCTGGGAGTAATTCCCAGTTGATACTTCGGCATTAATCTGTTTTTATCATTTTTTGAGCATCTTCCCAGCTGATAAGTTCTTCGGGATGTTGCTTATAATATTTTTTTCTCTTGCGAATTTCTTCAATTTGCCAATGTGGGACTTCATAAGCACTTTCAGGAAGCACTTCAACAGCATCTAATTTTTGAAGGTCCTCTATTATGGCAGAAGCGTAGTCTTTTTTAATAATAATGCGGTAGGATGGTTGCACAAAATACGTTTATATAAAGGTAAGTGTTTTTCCTTTTACAAATTGCAGAGAGAAACGTCCTTTATAAAATTTGAGAAACCTGCAAAAAAATATTCATTTCGTTTTCATAAATCATTTACTTAATTTTATTGCTTGTAATTTAAAAGCAATTTAATCTCAATGCTATATGGAAAACGAGAGCAAATTCTTAAAGTCAATTATTGAAGTGTCTCATGTTGAAATTCAGTCCTATGATTTTCAAAATCATAGGATCATTTTCTCCAGCGGCATCGCTGAAAAGGTTTTGGGATACACTAAAGAAGAATTTGGCGAAGTGAGCCGGAACTACTACGAAGGGATCATCCACCCTGACGACAAGGAAAAATTCATGGCGTCAATTGATAAAATTATTCACTCCTCAACCGGGGAGATAATCGAGCTGACAGCGCGGTTCAGAAGGGTTGATGGTGTGTATAAATGGCTATACACGAGGAAAATGGTTTGCGAGCGGGATGAGCGAGGTTTCCCAAGTCTAATTACAACTGTAGCTGAGGATATTACCGAGGTCATTGAAATGCAGAATAAACTCAGGGAAAAGGTGCAGCAGTTACAGTCTATATCCTATAAAAATTCCCACTTGATAAGAAGCCCTGTTGCAAGCATAATTGGATTGATAAACCTTATAGAAGAAAAGGACATCACCAGCGCCCACAACATGCAGATATTCAATTTGTTGAAGCAAGCTATGGAAAAACTGGACGACGTGATCCACGACATTAATGATATTACGGAGAAATAGCAGTTGGTGGAACTTGCGGACTGCATCTTCGCTTTATGCAATAGTCAAATCAGCAATAGCTATATCGCACTAATCCGTCGGATGCCCATCGTCACTTACCTTTACTGCCTCAAAAAACCATCCACATGAACAATGCAAATAATTCAACCTTCACGCTCGGTGGCGATCTCACGATTAACCGCATGGGCTACGGCGCTATGCGCATCACCGGCAAGGGCGTGTGGGGCCAGCCGGAAAGCCGCGAAGAAGCCATAAAAGTATTGCGGGCCTTGCCTGGTATAGGCGTTAACTTCATAGATACCGCAGATAGCTACGGCCCCAATGTTTCGGAAGAGCTGATTGCCGAGGCGCTGTACCCATACCCCGCTGGTATGGTAATAGCTACCAAGGGCGGCTTCATGCGCACAGGGCCGGGCGAATGGCACATAAACAGCCACCCGGACCACCTGGCTCAGGCGCTGGAAGGTAGCCTGAAACGCCTGAAGGTGGATCGCATAGACTTGTACCAGCTTCACCGCATAGACCCCAAAGTGCCTTTTGAAAAAACACTTGCATTTTTAAAGCAAGCCCAGCAGCAGGGACTTATAAAGCACATTGGCCTATCGGAAGTAAGTATTGCAGATATACAGAAGGCCAGGGAGCAGGTGGACATTGTATCTGTGCAGAATAAATACAGCATCGTTTATCGCGACTGGGAACCGGAACTGGACTACTGCCGCGAAGAGGGTATAGCCTTCATACCCTGGAACCCCATAAATGCAGGCAACATACTCTATGTGGAAAAGCTGAAAGAAATAGCTGCCCGCCACGATGCCACCATGCAGCAGGTAGCCCTGAGCTGGTTATACCACCATTCACCAAATATTCTGCTCATACCTGGCACCTCAAAAGTAGCCCACCTGGAAGAAAATGTAAAGGCCGCGAGTGTGGCGCTAACGGCAGAGGAGATGAAGGAATTGGAGGAGGTATAAATTATCGAAAACGGTTTTTTGCAATTCCGATGCTGGTCTTTATTTTTTTCTGTACTACCACTTTGTAATGTGTTAATAATGAATATCTTGGAGCGTGTGGCGCAGCTAGACACGAGAAGATATGACCTCCTATGTGAGCGTTGCTGGTCAGAAAATAAGACCAACAACGGCGTGGGAATAACTCTTCCGGATACATTAATGCAATTATTTTTATCATATAATAAATCTTCTTTTTGAGGAATTATCCTATTTATTCACACGGTTATTAACATGCAGCATTTTAACGTATTGAATAGTTGCGATTTAGGCAATAAATACGGTATGAAAACAGTATATTTGCGTAGCTTTTTTTAATACCAAAATATGGATCAAAACAACGACGAACAATTACCACAAGACGCCCCGGAAACCAATAAGATCATACAAATAAACATTGAGGAACAAATGAAGACCGCCTACATAGATTATTCTATGTCGGTGATCGTGGGGCGTGCGTTGCCAGACGTTCGAGACGGGCTGAAGCCGGTACACAGGCGTGTGCTTTTTGCCATGCACGAGCTGGGCAATACATTCAACAAACCGCATAAAAAATGCGCCCGTATAGTGGGTGAAGTGTTGGGTAAGTACCACCCGCACGGCGATGTGTCTGTGTACGATGCTATGGTGCGTATGGCCCAGCCCTGGAGTATGCGTTACATGATGGTGGACGGCCAGGGTAACTTTGGCAGCCAGGATGGCGATGGCCCTGCGGCAATGCGTTATACCGAGGCCCGTATGCTGCGCCTGGGCGAAGCCATGATGGAGGACATAGAAAAGGAAACTGTTGATTTCTCCCTCAACTTTGATGATACGCTGGAAGAGCCTACTGTATTACCTACTCGCATTCCCCAGTTGCTGGTAAACGGCACATCGGGTATCGCAGTGGGGATGGCCACCAACATGATGCCGCATAACCTTACCGAAGTCATTGACGGCTGCCTTGCCTATATTGAGAACAAGGACATAACGGTTGAGGAACTGATGAAGTTTGTAAAAGCCCCTGATTTTCCTACAGGCGGTATTATTTTTGGCATAGAAGGTATTAAGCAGGGATTTCTTACGGGCAGGGGCAGGGTAGTGCTGAGAGGAAAAGTGACCGTAGAGAATACCAAGAGCGGCAAAGAAATGATCGTAATTACAGAGGTGCCCTACCAGGTGAGCCGCGATGCGCTTGCCGAAAAGATAGGCTACCTCGTAAACAATAAAATTATTGATGGCATTACACACGTAGCCAACGAATCGAACAAAGAAGGTACGCGTGTGGTGGTAGAGCTCAGGAGGGATGCTGTGGCGCAGGTCATCATTAACCAGCTTTACAAGTACAGTGAGTTGCAAACTTCCTACGGTATCAACAATGTGGCCCTGGTGAACGGCCGGCCGCGTACGCTGAACCTGAGAGACCTGATCTCTGAATTCGTGATTTTCCGGCACGAAGTTGTGGTGCGCCGCACAAAGTATGAATTGCGCAAAGCCAGGGAACGCGCGCACATATTGGAAGGTTACCTGATAGCCCTCGACCACCTGGACGAAGTAATAAGACTCATACGTAATTCGGCAAACCCTGAGATAGCAAAGGATGGCCTTATTACCTCTTTCGGTATGACCGAAATACAGGCCAAGGCTGTGCTGGAATTACGCCTGCAACGCCTCACAGGTATGGAGCGCGATAAGATACGCGAAGAACATGCCGAGCTTATGAAACTCATAGACCACCTGGAGTTGATATTGGGTAATGAGGGTATGCGCTACCAGATCATAAAGGATGAGTTGCTGGATGTGCAGAAGAAATTTGGAGATGAGCGCAAGAGCGAGATACACTACATGGCCGATGAAATGCGTATAGAAGACCTGATAGAGAAGGAAGACGTGGTCATCACTATTTCGCATCTTGGTTATATCAAGCGTACATCCACCGATGAATACCGCTCCCAGCGCCGCGGTGGCCGTGGGGCAATGGCTGGCCGGACACGCGACGCCGACTTTATAGAACATTTGTTCGTAGCATCCACCCACCATACACTTATGTTCTTCACAGAGAAGGGCAGGTGCTTCTGGCTAAAGGTGTATGAGATACCGGAAGCCGACAAGAACGGCAAGGGAAGGGCCATACAGAACATGATGCAGATCCCAGCCGACGATAAAATACGCACGGTGATAGATGTGCCCAAGCTGGAAGACGAAGAATTTATCAACAATCACTTCGTGGTATTGTGTACCAAGAAGGGTATCATAAAGAAAACCAAGCTTGCCGATTTCAGCCGTCCGCGTGCAAATGGCATCATCGCCATAACGATTGAGGATGGCGATGAACTGCTGGATGTGGCGCTGACACAGGAAGGCAATTATATAATGATGGCCGTGAAATCTGGCAGGGCTATATGCTTTCCACAAGAGAAAGTGAGGGCGACCGGGCGTGGTGCAATAGGCGTGTTTGGTATAGAACTGGATGAAAATAACGACGAGGTGATAGGTATGCTTTGCGTGGCCAAAGACGATGTGAACAAGCAGATACTTGTAGTGTCGGAGAAAGGGCTGGGCAAGCGCACGCCGTTCCTGGAAAAGGTGGTGGACAAGGCAGATAAAGCAGAAGGCGCGGAAAGCGCAGAAGCTGCGATAGAAGCCGATCCATATAACCTGGTAGAGTTGCCCGATGCTGATGGAAATATGCAGAAATATCTGCTTAGCTATCGTGTAACCAACCGTGGGGGCAAGGGCGTAAAAACGATAAATGTAACCGAAAAGACCGGGGCGCTGGTAGGCTTGCTGGGCGTTGAAGAAAAGGATGACTTGATGATAACCTGCGAATCTGGCGTTACCATTCGCATGAAGGTAACGGCCATCCGCGAAGCGGGAAGGGCTACCCAGGGCGTGAAGTTGATAAATATTGACGAAGGTGATAAGATAGCAGCCATTGCCAGAATTGCAGAGCAGGATGGCGATGAAGAAATAGCAGAAGGAACTGCTGGTGAGGATATTGCCGGAAACCCAGATGCAACAGCAGGAGAGGAAGCTAATGATACCCCGATAGTAGAGGAGTAAAAGGTTGGAATTCAAATTTTCGCTATGCGAAAATTTGAATTCCCCCTTGTGCGAGTGCCTTTGTGCACAGCCGAAGCGCGATAGGGCAATGTCGTTTAGTTAAGAAAAAAATCGTGTTGGGTGATGCTGAAGGCATCCACGTTTATAGAAAACCCAATGCAAAATGAGGAACGATGCCGAAGGTATCGGACTACTTTTGTTTGGATAATCTCTTAACTAAGTGACATTGTGCGATAGGGGTAATGTCATTAAGTTATAGAAGTCCAAAGGACTTCTATATGAATAGCCGCCGGTGAAACCGGCGGAAATGTTGACAAGCACCAACCCGCAGGGGTTGAATGTGGCTTTGAAAGCGCCAAATTAGTTTATTCGAAAGGCCGGGGCAATTGGCAGCGATTCAATGGTCTTGCACCCGGATAATAAGATAATTATAGAATTTGAAATAAAAAGCGAAATTTGCAAACACAACAGCTAACAATAATGAGAAAAGTAATTTTAATACTCGCAGCGCTTGGAATGTCATTTTCCATAATGGCGCAGGATAAATTTGTCACTACTGCAAGGGAAGCGATTACTAAGCAGAACTTCGACGAGGCAAAGGAGAACATAGACAAGGCAATGGCGAACCCGGAAACAAACGGTAAGCCCAAAACCATATTTACCAAAGTACAGGTATATATGGAGTTGCAGAAGGTGGACAAATTCAAAGCTTCCAGCCCATACAGAGAAGCAGCGCAGGCGCTCTTTAAATTGATAGACCTAAAACCAGATTACGAAAAATCTGCTGTGGATCAATATTGCCTTATTGTCGCTACTTATTACTATAACGATGGGGTAAGAACAAACAATGATAAAAAAAATTATGTGGACGCTATAGATCTGATAAAGAACGTAATTACTATTCACGACCTCGGTGGAGGTAAGCGTTTTGAAAAACTGAACAATCCGCTAATTGATACAATGGTGGCCAACTCTTACATGATAATTGCCAACGCTAACTTTTATCTCTCTAAATATGACGAAGCTGTGCCGTTATTGGTAAAGGTGAAGAATAACCCGATAACAAGGTCGCCATCAGAGTATGAGATACTTATAGACACTTATAACAGGCTAAAAAACAGTACAGAAGCGTTAGCCACAATTCAGGAAGCCAGGAAGAATTTTCCAGATGATGTTACGATTAGGAATTACGAAATAAATTATTATATCAGTACCGGCAAGCAGGACGAAATAATAAAAAAGCTGGAAGAGGCTGCTGCTAAGGAGCCTACGAATGGTGATATTCAATTCAACTTGGCTACCACCTACCTGGGTATGGCAAGTCCGAAGGACGGACCTAAACCGGCCAATGCCGCAGAACTACTTGGTAAGGCAGAAACGGCCTTTGGTCATGCCGTAGAAATAGCTCCGAGCAACGCATTGTACAACTACAATTTCGGGGTCATGTACTTTAACCAGGCGGTGGAATTTAATAACGCCATGAATGCGATAACCGGTACATCAGATGCCGACCAGAAGAAATATGACGGGCTGAAAGAGCAGCGCGACGGCCTGTTTACAAAGTCAACTCCTTATTTCGAGAAGGCATATAGTGAACTTTCTAAGAATGAAAAAGACCTTCGCGGCGATGATAAGCAAACGTATAAGTCAACCTTAATGTCGCTTAAAGAAGTTTATGCCCGTCAAAATAAACTCGACAAATCGGCAGAGATGAAGCATAAATTAGAAACGCTTCAGTAATTATTTAGGGTCTGCTGAAAGTAAAGGCTGACGGAATAATACCCCGAATGGGGTTTAATATGAGTAGCCGGGGGTGACAACCCCCGGAAAAATAATGAAAAATCCCAACCCCGAAGTAAAGGCTGACAGAATGATACCCCGAATGGGCAATCATTGACTTAGCGGAAAAGTCACGATAGGCGCGATGCTGAAGGCATCTGACATTTATAGAAAATCAAATACTAATGATTGACGATGCCGAAGGTATCGAACCTGCGTTTGCAGGGGGCTTTCGTGATACCCCGAATGGGGTTTAATATGAGTAGCCGGGGGTGACAACCCCCGGAAAAATAATGAAAAATCCCAACCCCGAAGTAAAGGCTGACGGAATGATACCTTGAATGGGCAATCATTGACTTAGCGGAAAAGTCACGATAGGCGATGCTGAAGGCATCTGACGTTTATAGAAAATCAAATACTAATGATTGACGATGCCGAAGGTATCGAACCTGCGTTTGCAGGGGGCTTTCGTTAAGTCAATGATACCCCGAATGGGGTTTAATATGAGTAGCCGGGGGTGACAACCTCCGGGAAAATAACGAAAAGCCCAACCCCGAAAATCATGACACAATCGTCCATGTCACATGTTCAGTATTATCTTTCCCCGCACATGCCCTTCCTGGCTTAGCTTGTGGGCCTCCTTTACTTCGGCCAGGGGAAATTCTTTTTCAATGATCACTTTTATTTTATTGTCGTCCACCAGGCCGGAAATTTCTTGCAGCCTTGCGCCATTTGAGTTCACCATAAAGCTTTTCGCCGTCACATTGTGCAGTTCAGCCTCTTTAGTATCTGCTCCAACGGTTGATACCAGCACCCCACCTTTTTTAAGCGCTCCCCACGATTTCTTCTGCGTTTCTTTTCCTATAGTGTCAAATACAAAGTCCATGTTCTTTACTTTGTTGCTAAAGTCCTCCTTTGTATAATCAATAACTTCATTTGCACCTAGCGACTTCACGAAATCAACATTTTTGGTAGAGGTCGTTGCAATGATGTGCGCTTGTACCAGCTTTGCAAACTGCACCGCAAAACTGCCAACACCGCCTGATGCGCCATGAATTAGTATGGACTGGCCTTTGCGAAGGTTGCCCTGTTCAAACAGCCCTGCCCATGCAGTTTGGGCAGCAAGTGGTATTGCCGCAGCAAAATTAAGTGGTATGCTGTCCGGCACAAAAGCCACTTCCGATGCTCGCACGGCTATGTATTCGGCATAAGCCCCGTTGCGCGATGTATCGCTTCTCGAATATACCCGGTCACCCTTGGCGAATTGTGACACCAGTACCCCTGTGTCTTCTACTATGCCCGATACGTCCCAGCCTAAAATAAACGGGAAGTGGAGTTTTGATGTTTCCTTCATATAGCCTTCTCTCATCTTCCAGTCTATGGGGTTTATACCGGCAGCCACTACCTTTATCAATATCTCGTCTGGCCCTATCTCTGGCTTTGGTGCTTCCTCATACTTCAGGGCGTCTATCCCGCCGTAATGGTGTATTCTTACTGCTTTCATATGGTTGCTTTTAAATCGTGATTTTATTTGCTCAAGACATCGGGCGTAGATATATGCTCCGGTCTGAAACCTATACCTACAAACCATGCCGGGAAGCGCCTTAGAACTGGTAATTTCGAGATCAGCCAGAAAAAAAATGGCAGTTTGTTCTTCCCTTCTTCTTTACGGTGGCTAACAATCCCTTTCTGGATAAACACCTGCATCCGCTGGGTCATATTGGTGGGCAACTGCCTTCGTTTTTGCACTTTGCCCAGGTCATTTATGGTCACTTTCTTTTGTTTCAGCGGTTGGTATAAGATGTTGGCTGTAGCCACCGCGTCCTGAATCGCAAGATTAATACCCACACCGCCCACCGGCGACATTGCATGAGCCGCATCGCCTATACACAACAACCCTTCCATGCACCATTTCTCCAAGCGGTCGATGGTCACGTTCAGAAGCCGTATATCATCCCAGTTCTTTAGTTCATTGACCCGGTTACTTAAGAAAGGCGCTATGTCCGTGAGTTCTTTTCTGAACGCTTCAATACCGTATGCCTTCTTCTTTTCATACATGCCTTTGTCTATTATGTAGCCTATCTGCCAGTAGGTATCGCGTTCTATAGATACCATTATCTTACCTTGCTGAAACCTGCCCAGCAATGTTTGTGGTGGGTCACCCTCCTTTTTTGACAAGCCGAACCACAGTACATCAATTGGCGCCCCGATTGGCATTACTTTCAGTCCCGCTTTTTCCCTTACTATTGAAGTTCGCCCATCAGTACCCACGGTTAGCAGGGCATGTATTTCAAGTATACCGTCTGGCGCATTTGCACGTATGCCTGCTACCTTTCCGTTCTCCCAAAGCAGGTCCGTGACCTCTGTTTCTTTAAGTAAGCGAAATGCAGGATAGACGGTGGCTTGTTTTACCAGGAAGTCAAGGAAATCCCACTGAGGCATAAACCCAACTGCTGGTTTCACAACCTTTAATGAGGTAAAGTCTGCAAGGTGAATGTTTATGTTGTTAAATAAGACGTGTAGTTGCTGCAATTCCTGGTGGGGTACTTTCAGGAATTCGTCTAATAATCCCAACTCATACATCAGTTGGAAGGTAGAAGGGTGAATGGTATCTCCCCTGAAATCGCGGAAGAAATCGGCATGTTTTTCCAACACAATAACATCTATTCCCGCGCGGGCAAGCAGGAAGCCAAGCATTACCCCCGCCGGTCCACCACCTGCAATACAGCAGGTGGTCGTCATTTGTTTAATATCCTTAGTCACCTGTTATATTTGGCTGTATAAATAGCGTGGACAGGAAAACCGCCTGCCATCATACTTCCATCGAGATGCATAAAAAAACTATACCACAGAATGGAATGTGAGAATGAATGAAGACAAAGATGGCCCTGTCTGAATGAAACATGTGGACAAACAACTGATTGATATAGTTTGGTTTACATTTGAATGCTTCGACTATGACGTTCGTCGTTATTAATTGGTAGTTATTTTGTCATCGTCACTAAGTTCAGGATAAGGGACAAAAAAAACGGGAACAAATTTGTTCCCGTCATACAATCTATTCTATAACTAATTTTCGTTCCATGGTACCATGGTCGTCAATGATCTTTACCACGTAAAGACCACTGGCAATTCCCTGCACATTCAGCGGGATGATATTTTCACCCACTGTAGTTCTTGTCAGTACTTCTCTCACTATTTTCCCGGTGAGATCTGCAACGCTGATCTTTATGGTATTCGATGAGTTGCTGTAGTAGGTAATGCTTGTATTACCTGTAGCCGGGTTAGGGTAAAGAGACGTAGCGCCAACTCTGTTGTTCACCGTGGCCACACCTGCGTTCGAAGGCCCTGTGCCTGCAAATGCGAGGGTATCCACATTCAGGTAACTACCCGCAACGGGGGAAGTGATACCGCTTGAAGACAACAATATCAAAGCAGAGTCAGGATTGGCGAAAGAAAAATAACTGAGGTCGAAAGAAAAAGATGCCCAGGTGGTTGCAGATCCTACAAGTGCATGGTCGGTAAAGGCAATCGTATCGCGCTTGCTCGTTGTCATGTTCCATTTCCACAAGTACACAACTATGTTTCCCTGGTCAGCCCCCATTGGTGCATATTCCCATTCGCCGGTAAGGCTCTTTGGGCGTGATGTGAAGGGAAAACCGCCGGAAATGGTGATGGCTGATGGGGTTCCACCAAAAATACCGGTTACTGCTACTCCCGGCGCTACGCCAATAATGGGTACTGTCTGGGAGGTGAGGCTTATATAATGATTGCCGGCAAACCCCGGAGAACCTTCAGTGCAGGTATAGACAGATGCCACAGCAGTAAGTGAATTTATTGTTCCCCAGTTATCAGGATTGCTATAGCTACCGGCAGAAGTCCAGCTTTCAAAGCCGCTGTTCGGTATTTGTGCAAAAGCTGTAGTGGTCAACAATAAAGTACAAAAAAGAGTAGAGGTTTTTTTCATAAGCATTTTGGTTTTTGAGTGTGAAATTTATTGGCATAAAAAACGCAATCTCCAATATGAAGATTGCGTTTTTGGTATAGCAAATAGATTATGATTTAAAAAAGAAAAAGTAGGGAGCAGCCCACATATGCTCGGATTGTACGTTGTACCCTATGGTATTGCGCATGTTATCCTGCACAGTACCATTTAGTAAAATATATCCAATTATAGAATGTTTGGCGTCTTGGATGATAGTGGAATAATCTATTCGGTTAGGAACCATATAACCAATTGTTTTATCGTTCATGTCTTTTACTTCTCCCTCGTTAATAACATAGCCAACCTTTTTATTATTGCGGTCGTAAACGGTCATGTTGCCACTTGAAGTTTTGTACTCAATAAGTGTCTTCCCATCCTTATCTACCAGCTTAGGGCCCGTCATATAGCCGATAAGGTTGTGGTGGCTGTCTTCGAGATAGTGAGCGCCTGTGCGCTGTTCCTGTGCGAATAAAGGGCTTATACTGCAACACAGGCCTAGAATTAATAGTAGTTTTTTCATATTGCTTTGAATTTAAGTGAATGCAAGATATTTATTTTCTTTTGTATTTCAAAAGAAATTGAACGCTATTTCAAAAAATATTTTTACAACATTAATTTCCAGGTAATATCTAGGGATAACACCAGTCGTTATCGTCATTTAGCGGCCTGGTGCGCCTAAAATTCCGTGGTTACATTGCCAGTGGCATTACCTTTGCACATCAAGAAGGGGAAAGATACTTTTTATGCTCAAAACAGATTTTCTTATTATCGGGTCAGGTATTGCAGGGCTCACATTTGCAGTGAAGACGGCGCGCCGCTTTCCCGAAAAGACCATAACAATACTTACAAAGGCAAATACCGATGAAACGAACACAAAGTATGCCCAGGGCGGCATAGCGGTGGTCAATGACCTGGAACATGACAGCTTCCAGAAACATATAGAAGATACGCTGGTGGCGGGCGATGGGCTGTGCAGTGAAAAAGTAGTGGACATAGTGGTGAAGGAAGGCCCGCTACGGGTAAATGAAATAATAGAGTGGGGGGCGAAGTTTGACAAGGACACGGAAGGCGATTATATGCGTGGCAAGGAAGGTGGGCACTCCGAATTCAGGATACTGCATCACAAGGATATTACCGGCTTTGAGATCGAGCGGGCGCTCGTGGAAGAAACAAGGCAATACCCAAACATCCATATACACAACCACTGGTATGTGGTGGACATCATCACCCAGCACCACCTGGGATACCTCATAACCAAGTCAACGCCGGATATCACATGCTTCGGTGTATATGCGCTTAACCTGAACGACAACAATATTGAGAAGATACTGGCTAAGTGCACGCTAATGGCATCGGGTGGGGCAGGGCAGGTGTACCGCACAACCACAAACCCACGTATAGCCACCGGAGATGGCATAGCAATGGCATACCGTGCGAAGGCCAGGATAGAGAACATGGAGTTCATCCAGTTTCATCCGACGGCATTGTATGAAGCAGGCGTAAGCCCATCTTTCCTTATTACCGAGGCCGTCCGTGGAGATGGCGGTATCCTCAGAAATAAAGACGGTATTGCGTTCATGGCAGGCTATGACGCGCGTGCCGATCTTGCCCCGCGCGATGTGGTGGCGAGGGCCATAGACAGCGAGATGAAGCGCACAGGAACTGAGCATGTGTACCTGGATTGCCGGGCTATGGACAAGGATAAATTCATGGCCCATTTTCCAAACATCTATGCCAAGTGTAAGCTTATGGGCGTGGACGTTTTTGAGCAGATGATACCTGTGGCGCCTGCGGCGCATTACTGCTGCGGTGGCATAAAGACCGATGAGATGGGCAGATCCTCCGTGATCAATTTATATGCCTGTGGCGAGTGTTCCAGTACCGGGCTGCATGGCGCTAACCGCCTTGCTTCCAACTCACTGCTGGAGGCCCTTGTGTTTGCCCATCGCTGTGCGGAGGACATGGCTTCCCGTGTCGATGATATTCCTTTCAATGATCTTGTACCCGACTGGAACGCCTCTGGCACGAATGAACCAAAGGAAATGATACTCATTACCCAAAGCCTGAAGGAACTGCAACAGGTGATGAGCGACTATGTGGGCATAGTGCGCAATGACATACGCCTGCACCGCGCTATGAGCCGGATAGACCTGCTGCATGACGAAACAGAAGAACTATACAAAACCGCAACCCTGTCGCCACAGCTATGCGAACTGCGCAATCTCATCACCATTGGCTACCTGATAGTAAAGGGAGCGCAGTTCCGAAAGGAGAGCAGGGGACTGCACTTCAATACCGACTATCCTGATAAGAGCAGCCTGTTGCAACAGGTAGTGTTGTAGTAAAACAATATGATTGGAATTATTTTTGGCCCTGGCTTATTGCTACTATGACGCTCCAGCGGCGTTGGCACCATTAATCAGCATCTCGCTATTGGGCAATCACGAGTTTCCTGGTTACCCACAACCCCTCCAATGAATTAATTATCTGCACCTCATAAACACCGGGACTTATACAGGCTATGTTAAAGGTCTGTTTGTCGGAGAGAATTTTACTTTGGTACACTTCTTTACCCACCATATCATATATCCGTACCTCACACCCAGCCGCACCTTCTACAGTCACTTCATCTCGCGCAGGATTCGGTAATAATGTCACCCTCTCTTTTGGAGAGGGCCGGGGAGAGGTCACCCCCGTCACCGAATCACATTTCTCTACCCACACCACATAATCACTCACCACTGCCCCGCAACCATTCACAAATCCATACTTTATTGTATCCACCCCAGCATTTAAACCGGTAACAACCGTTGTCATTGTAAGCGAAGTCGAACCCACAACAGCGTTAGCACCACTGCTGCTCCATACACCACCGATCGGGCTGCCAGTCAGGGTGTCCGGATATTCCAAACAAACAGTTGTGTTGCCCGTTATGGTTCCTTCGTTAGGTAATGTATTTATGGTAATCGCAAAGTCAGCTTTAGCAGTTCCGCAAGTATTGGTTATGGCATAAACGACAGTATCGCTGCCTTGAGATACCCCGGTTACTTCGCCTGTCATGGTGAGCCCCGTCGAACCCACAATTGCTGTTGCATTATTTACACTCCATGCACCACCGGCTACACTCTCAGTTAAAGTGACACTTGCTCCCACACAGACACTATCCGCACCACTAATAACACCTGCATTGGGCAGCGGATTTATGGTTACTGTTCTTGTAGCCGTGGCAACGCCGCAGGCATTAGTAACGGCATAGTTAACCGTATCAATTCCGGGGGAAACGCCTCCGGCTGTCATAGTGAGCCCAGTCGAACTATCAATGCTTGCATGAGTATTGCTTACCGCCCACGTGCCAGCCGTTGCACTTGCCGCAAACGTAACCGCAGAACCAACACATACATTATCAGCCCCGGTTATAGTGCCTGCTACCGGCGTAGTGTCAACAGTTATCGTCACAGTTTCTGCACAGCCGGTAGCCGGTAGCGTATATCTTATTATAGACGTGCCGCTGCTAATAGTCGTAACAACACCCGTTGAACCTACGATAGCTGTTGATGCTGTTCCACTACTCCATGCGCCTCCCGGTGTACCGTCGGTCAAGGATATTGTTGACCCCTCACAAACGTGAGCCGTACCACCCACTATCGGCGCGGGCAGTGGGTTTACTGTAAGTATGGCAGTGGCCATGCAACCATCGCTAAGTGTATAAAATATAGTTGCTGTCCCTGCCGCATAGCTGGTAACAACACCCGTTGGTGATATGCCCACAAGAGAACTTGTCCATGCCCCACCTGCCGCTGAATCTGAAACACTCATTGTACTACCATATGCGCAGATGTTACTTAAGCCCGTAGGTGAACTTGCGGGTATATAACTAATTGTTGTTGTGCCGCTAGTAATGCCGGATACAACACCGGTCAAAGAGCCAATGCTTGCAATACCAGTTGATGCTGAACTCCATCTACCGCCAGTTGAAGGGTCCGTGAGTATCATAGTGTGTCCGGCA
>JABDBX010000045.1 GCA_013288445.1 Bacteroidota bacterium | reverse complement strand
TCACCACTCTCCAGTTGCCCCGGCCTTCTTCAGGCCGGGGGATAGATTGAACAACATGGTGGCTTTAGCCGAAATTTCTCGTTTGGTGTTACTCACAATTGTATAATTTCGGCTAAAGCATAAGTGGGGATTCATAAAAAAGGCGGGTAGCATTAAGCCACCCGCCTTTCACTAATCTTTCACAAATCATGTTTATTGCTCTACCATTAAATGGAACACCGCATTGCCGGTACCGGAGCTAACGGTGAGCAGGTACGATCCATTGGCAACAGCTCCATTCAGCTTTATGCGTTCGTTGATAAGGCCGCTGTGTGCGGTAATTTTGCTTTTATACACCACCTGCCCAAGTACATCCTTCATTTCCACCAACACTTCTTCATCTCCGGTGGCATTCACCGGTGAGCCCACCGACCCGGAGAGCGTAAACTCGCCCTTGTTAGGGTTGGGCACTACGCGCAACTGGCCAGCGCCCTGCCCTGGCACACTCACGCTCTCGTTGTTGATGACATGGATGGTGACCTTGTAGGTACCGCTATGCCCTCCGCAGGCGCCATTACTGGTAACCGTACAGGTGATCACATCCCCGTCGTTGAAGTCGCTTGCATAGCTTTGGTTAGTTGCCCCAGGTATGGCTATGCCACCTTTGAACCATTGGTAAGACGGCGCAGGCGTAGTACCGGCCCCGCTCGCCACAGCAATCAGCGTAACACTCTGGCCAATTAACACTGTTGTATCAGGCGTTGCAGAAATAGTAACCACGGGAAACAGCGATGTTACCACGTCAATATCCAGGGTTTGCAATACGGTATCCGGCGAAGCACAAGGTTCGCTGCTTATCATCATAACGCCTATCACATCGGCTGCACTGGGCGTATAGGTATAATGAACAGAGTCTGTACCTTCATTTGCGCCATTGACAGACCACTTGTAAACCGGCGTTGACCCGCCATTTGAAGGCGCTGCTACAAATGTTACAGGCATACCGGAACAAACCGTGTCGCCCGGTAATGCCGAAATGCTTACAGATGGCGCTATTGTACCCAATATGTTTATTACTGCGCTGTCTGGCAACAAGCGGCTGCACCCTGTTGCAGTGGTGGTAGCTACCACCCTATACGTACCGGCTGGCGTTTCTATGCCAAAATCCAGCGCGGAGCCTGTGCCGCCCATGGCGCCGCCAGACGGCGATGAGCCATTAAACAACTGGTAACCCGTGCCTGAAAGAGAGCCGCCCAGCCCAACGTGGAGCCTGGCACCACCTACACAATAACTGCCTCCGCCCGTAAGCGGGAAAGATGCAGGTAACGGATTTACGGTAACTGTGCCTGTAATACTGCACGAAGGCGCCAGGGTATAAGTGATAGTGGCTGTTCCTGCCGACACGCCGGTGATAACGCCGGAAACAGAGCCGGCTGTGGCTACAGCCGTGTTACTGCTGGCCCATGTGCCGCCGCCGCTGGTATCGCCCAGGGCAGTTGTTGCACCGGCACAGACCGACTCCGTGCCGGTAAGCGGTGAAGGCAGCGGACTCACCGTTACCGTTACCTGTTCTATACAGCCTGTTGGCAATTTATAAGTGATGTTGGAAGTACCTGCTGACAGCCCGGCAACAACTACCCCTGTGCTGCTGCCTATGGCGGCAACAGGCAAGCTGCCGCTGCTCCACACGCCGCCGAATGACGAATCGGCAAGCGCTGTTGATAGCCCGACACATAAACGCGGGCTACCGGATATGGGCGCAGGCAACGGATAAACCGTGAGCGGCGATGACGTATAGCACCCGCCGGTTACGGTATAGTAAATAGTTGCAGGGCCCGCTGCATAACTGGTAACAAAGCCAGAATCGGATACTGTAACTAAGGAAGCGGTCCATATACCGCCGGGCAGGGAATCTGCCACATGGATAGTGCTGCCATAAGCGCAGATGTTGGCAATGCCTGTGATTGGCGGTACTGAGATTACATCCACAGCATAAGTGGCCGCACATCCCGAGGCAATAGTATAGCTAATGACCGTGACGCCACCGGAAAGGCCAGAGGTAACCAGCCCCGAAGAACTGACCGTGCCAACAGCCGGTACACTGCTGCTCCAGGCGCCACCGGTACCTGTTTCATGCAGGAGCGCCGTATAACCTAAGCATAGGCTTGTAGGCCCTGTTATCGCGGGAGGTAAAGGGTCAACGGATATTAAAGTAGAAATACTACAGCCAAGTCCAAGAGAATAAGTAATGGTAGCCGCGCCCACAGAGCCGCCGGTGATAGCCCCCGTAGCCGAACCGACCGATACGATCAGCGGGTTGCTGCTGCTCCAGGCGCCACCGGGAGGGCTGTCGGTAAGTGTAGAAGAGGAACCAAGGCACACCATGGAGGAGCCAGAAATAGGCACCGGAACCGAATTTACGGTAACGATTGCTGTGCGGAAACAGGACCCGCCTAGCGAATAGGTTACCGTTGCCGCACCAAGAACACTCCCGGTAACGATGCCCGACGAAGAGCCAATAGACAGCGTGCCTGCCCCGCCGGGACTACTCCAAATACCGCCGCTTGTGGAATCGGTCAGCAAGGTCGTTGTGCCCGGACAAACGTGCATAGCACCAGAAATAGAAGCGGGTACCGAGAAAACGTTGATAGTAGCTGTAGTAAAGCAGCCTGTGGGCAGTGTATAAGTATCAACGGTAGTTCCGATGGTGATACCTGTTACCGAACCCGAACCTGTCACAATTGTGGCCACAGCGGGGTTACTACCCTTCCAGGTACCGCCATGCGACGTATCGGCTAAGATAATGGTGGAACCTGTACAAACGCTGGAAAGACCGGTAATTGGCGCTGGTAAGGGGTTGACGGTGACAGTCGTGGTAACGATGCAACCACCTTCGGTATAGGTAATGGCCGGCGTACCGGCGCTAATACCGGTAACTGCACCTGAAACCGAACCCACAGTCGCCAGGGGGCTTGTCGTGCTCCATAGGCCGCCCAAAGTAGTATCGATTAAAGTTGTTACACTACCGGCACATATATGCTTCGTGCCTGAAATAGGCGTAGGGAGCGGGCTCACTGTCATACTGTAATACCTTACAC
Organism: Bacteroidota bacterium; assembly: GCA_013288445.1. Lineage (GTDB taxonomy): Bacteria > Bacteroidota > Bacteroidia > Chitinophagales > Chitinophagaceae > Nemorincola. Next base: position 18,352 of record JABDBX010000045.1, on the reverse strand, counting down.
AGCCAAAGCCGAGTGAATAAGTAACGGATGCCGCACCCAGCGCAACGCCCGTAACAATACCGGAAGATGGGCCTATTGTAGCCGTGGTAAGCGGGGCTATAGACCAGACGCCACCGCCTGCCGTGTCGCTCAGCGTAACGGTACCCAGTAAGCAAACGCGGGAAGACCCCGTAATTGACGTAGGAGCGGTATTTACCGTTATTACCTTGATCGTAGAACAACCAGCAGACAATGCATAAGTAATGGTTGCCGTGCCGGGGCTCACACCCCTTACAACACCAGTGGAACTGCCAACTGTGGCAATACCGCCTGCGCTGCTGGACCAGGTGCCGCCGCCAGGGTCGCTCAATAACAGGGTGTCACCTGCGCAAACGCCGGTGGGGCCTAATATGGGCGATATGACGCTAACCGTTATCATCTTTGTGGCCACACACCCCAGTCCCAATGAATAAGTGATGAGCGCAGTGCCGGACGAAAGGCCCATAACCACACCCGACGTAGGGTTAACAGACACCGCTGTGCTTGCTGTGCTCCATACCCCGCCCGTTACACTATCGGTCAATGGCAGCGTACTTCCGGGGCATACCACATTACCACCCGAAATAGCGGTTGGCGTTGTATTTACCGTTACATTTTTTGTGAGTGTATGGCTACATCCCGATCCATTTGTTACCGTGAATGATATAGGGTGAACACCCGTTACGCTATACGCATAAGTAGGCGCTGACACGGTACTTGTAGCCCCCGGCGCAAACGTACATAACCAGGATGTACTGGATGAAAAATAGCTCACCGAAGAGTCTGCAAACGACATTGTATTGCCCTCGCAGACCGGGTTAGGGGTGAATCCGAATTTTGGGATCAGGCTGTCGACCTTTATCGTGTCTATGCCATAGCTGAACGCGGAACAGCCCGCAGTGTCTATAAGGACAAGCTTGGGCAGATAGGATCCTGTAGTTGTGTATTTATGCGAAATAGTGTCCATTGATGAAACTGTGGAGATCACACCGTCGCTAAAGTCCCATATTATGCTGCTGACGGTGGTCAACGTCGAAGTAAAATGCACCTTCAAAGGAGCGCAGCCGCTGACCGGGGTATAGCTGAATGCCCCGGAATAGCCAAATACGCTGGCGTGGTGTATGGAAGAATCTGTGCAGCCAAATGAGTTTGTAGCATAAAGTTTAACGGCATAAAGACCGGGCGAGGAGAACACGCCACTCGGCGAAAAAGAAGAGTAAGATGCGATAGTGCCAAACGTCCAGTAATAGGAGGTTGCACCTGTTGTAGTGTTAGTGCAAACAATATTAAGCGGGGGGCAAACCGCAAACGAATCGCTCATGCTAAAGGAAACGGACGGCTTGGGGTTCACGGTTATATACGCTGCACTAATAGCAGTATCGGTGCATCCATAAAGACCGGTAATAACCAGCTTTACGGTATATACGCCGGGTGCAGCATAAATATGGGTGGGGGCGGTAAGACTGGATGTATCGCCATCCCCAAAAAACCATATAGAGCTCACTATGCCCGTGGAGGTGTTTATGAAGTGCGCATACGAGCCCGCGCAAACGTTAGTGGAATAAACGGAGAACGAAGCAGTCGGCTTGTGGACGACCGGGTGCGAGGCGCTTACCATAGTATCCTTACAACCAATATTGTCGGTAACAATTTCCTCAACGGTATAGGTCCCGCCGAGGCTATAGGTATGGGTAATCAGAGCACCTGTGGAAGCTGACAGCGTGTCGCCATCGCCAAACAACCAGTAATAATTGGTCAGGGCAAACCCCGCTACATCAGAGCTGTGGTCGGTAAAATGCACGGGTACGGGCGCACACCCGGTTGAAAGTGTGTAACTGAAACTGTCAACCGGCTGGGCAACATTGACGTGCGAATAAAAAGTATCGAAGCATCCATGATTATCCGTCATTAATAGCGTCACCGTATTCATTCCCGGCGTATGAAAAGTGACCGTAGTGCTATCAAAAAAATAATTCCTGACTACCGAATCAAAACAGACCCCGCCATAAAACCACCGGTATTTGGCTGCATAGGAAGTATCAATTGATTCCGTGTCCAGGATATGGACAATGAACGAATCAACGAGGTTATTACATATTGACGTGACTTTTGGCGTTATTACGGCATTCAGGCCTTTCAGGCTGATAAGCGCATGGGTGGTGTCCCTGCACCCTGACGCCGCATTGAAAGTTGAAAGAGTAACGGTGTAAATAGCAGTGACAGACGGATAGTCGTGGATCTGGCTTCCAGCAGTAGATGTGGCGCCATCTCCGAATTGCCACAGGTGGGCATTGTCCCCAAAAGAAGAATCCCGCAAAGTAATTTCATTCCTTGGGATACAATCATAGTGCAAAGAAATAACCGCACTGGGGGAATCCATGCTATCGGAAACATGATAGAGGGAATCACTCATACAGCCGTTATAGCTTAGCCCGAAGTCCACATGAAATATACCAGGGACAGTATAGGTATGCACCGGATCTGCAGAAGTGTCGGAATTGCCATCCCCAAAATCCCAGGAATAGGTATCAAAGACCCCGGCAGTAGAGGAAGTAAATGTTATAGGTCGGCCCGTACATGCATGACGGGGATGAATAACAAAAGAAGGTGTAGGTGGCGGCGCGCCGACTTTAACCGGGTTGCCCCCGGCCACTGCGGTTTGGGTACATCCGTTTGCCGTGGTAACAGTAAGGGAATAACTATAAACACCACCAACTAATGTGTAGGTATGCACGGGCGTTGCAGACGTGGACAGTGGAGTCCCATCGCCAAAATTCCACGAATAAGAAGTTATTGGTTCGGGATACGGATATTCGATAAAGGGATTTACAACGGCCCCGGGAGGTGGATACCCTAATGCATACCAGGGAGCATAGGCAAACGGATCATATACATAAGAGTTTGCCGCTCCAAAAAAATGAACATGTAAGGGCGTGCAGCCTTTAAACGGACCAGACTCACCGAAGTCTGGCAGGAGATAATTTACAGTATCCCGCTTTCCCACTGTATCCTTACAGCCGGTCGTAGTGTTGGTAATAAACATTGTAATCGAGTCAATAAATCCGGAGGGATTCCCCGCAAGGTCATGCATTGGCAAAAAAGTTTGTGTGAGCGGGGTTCCCGAACCCAATGACCCGAAAATCATAGACTTCCACGAAACCGTGCAACCGGATGGGACGGTGGCCGTGAAGGTGAGCGGAATTGGCGGGGAACAGGGTACTGGGGGGCTTATGGCAATGCTGCCGGTAGGGTGCGTAATAACGATAGGGTGTGTAAAAGTATCATAACAACTGCCATCGGTAATTACCAGTTTTACGTTATATGTGCCTGGTGCGGCAAAAGCATGTATTGCGGTGTCATCGGAAGATGTGCCACTATCACCAAAAAACCATTCGCTGGCACTGGTAATATGGGGAGAACTGGCGTTATGAAAGGTATCAGGGGAATTGATACATGAGGTAGGGGTGACGTTGAAAGACGCTGTAAGGTTAGATACATTGATATACGATGGATAAACGAGACTGTCAACACAACCCTTTCCATCGGTCACTTTCAGGCTTATGGTATAGCTACCTACCGCAGTATAGGTGTGGGTAGGATTAGGAGCAGGTGACGTGCCCCCATCGCCAAATCTCCAGAAAAAAGTACAAGTCGGTGTTCCGATAGTGCCGGCGGAAGAGAAAGTGGCTGTTGCCGGTACCCGGCAAAACGAAGTGCTGGAGGCAGTGAAACCCACAAACGCAGGTGTATATACATGGATGTAGTTCGTTTTTGTCAAATAGCCCTCGCACCCCTTGCTATTGGTGGCGGTTAAAGTGACACTCTTATAGCCCGGCGCGGAATATGCATAGGTAGGCGAGCTGAGGGCGCTGGATAAGCCATCAATGACCCAGTCGTAGGACAAAGAACCCCAGGCGCCCGGCACGCTGGTACTGGTAAACGTAACCGGAATACCGGGGCATACGCTCGTATCTGGCACGCTAAAGGCTACAGTAGGTGGACCATAGGCATGGATCGTAGCTGTAAAAACGCTGCTGGCGCTGCCGTTGTGGGCAGTAAGCGTTATGGTATATATCCCCGGCGTATTATAGATGTGCGAAACATCGGTAAGGGATAAAAGCGCGGAACCATCGGAAATATCCCAGGTGTAACTTGTAGCGCCTACCGACGTATTATGAAAATTCACTACCATAGGGATGCAGTGCGCAGTATCATCAATGGTGAAACTGGCGGTAAGCTGCGCCTGAACAAATAGCGGGCTGAAAAACAACAAAAAGGCGAAGGAAACCTTCAATAAAAAACTGTTCCGCAACGAATTTCTATAGATCTGGGAACAGTTTTTTTTGCCGGAAAGAGATACGGTCTTAGGGTCGGTAATGGTAGCGTTTGTAGTCATACTATTTTACTAAAATTGATAAACAAAAGTTCTCCTTTCCACGCGACTATATATACACAAATTGCACCCGTTTGATACAATACGGTGCTACTCCTGCCATAATAACGGGCTTTAGGACATAAATATATAAAAAGAATGTCAAAATATGAACAATTTTTTTTAAAATAATTCATAATCCACTACCAATTTTAGGTATAGGCTACGAACCAAAAAATAATCAAAAAATATTCTTGGCTATTATCATTTAAATCGATTTTTTCTCTACTTTTGCACCCCTGGCAAGTCTTATACGGCCAGCTCCTGCTGAATCCCCCAGGACAGGAATGTAGCAAGGGCGAGCGGTTGTAGCGGTGCGATGTGAGTAACTTGCCAGGTTTTTTTAAAATTTTCCCACATTTTTTTTAAGAACCTGGCTTCTTTCGTTTGTCTAAGTAAGAGTGACAAACTTCCGTATCTATATAGAGTAAACGCCATTAGATGATCAAACCCAAAGGGTTGACATTATTATAGCAAATGGATAAAATACGCCGATAAACCCCGAAGGGGTGACATTATTTACTCATTCTGGAGAGATAATTTTACCCCTTCGGGGTTTGATACAGATTAGACATGTTTTTCTATAATAATGTCAACCCTCGGGTTTACTATTGTTACTGAATCAATTGAATACTGGTATTTTATACTTCTCGCCGTATAAGTTTGTGCAATGATAAACGGGCAAGCCCGATAGGGCTTAAATGATGAATAGCCACCGGTGAAACCGGTGGAAAAATAGATGTGGTCATTGAACCCCGGCGGGGTTCAACTGGTATAACCCTGAAAACTCCGGGTTGCACCCGGAGCTATTCACATTAAAGCCTTCCAGGCTTTTTTAAATTCAATGCACATTTTTATCCGGCGTATAGTATAATGCGTTTGCCTTGGGCATCTAAAATGTTCCTTCCAGAATTGTATAACTGGTTTGCTGCGAGAGCAGAAATCCAAGATGAAAAAGTGATGCTCCGTCCGGACTTTGCTCCTTCTTGTTAACTATTCTTCCCAGCATAAACATGTGATAGCCCAGTTTCCGGTGGTGGACAATCTCAATTTCTTTATAGGAGGACGAAAATTCAGGAACCGGGAAATTAAACAGTTCGCTATTGACGGTCCCGAATGGCAGATCTTCCAGTTTTGGCGGCGATGCGCTTTGGTGCCGCCCAAGTGCATACACCGTGTCGAGGTCAGCGTTGGCCGTGTCGCTTACTACGACCCTACCTGTTTTCAGAATTGCATCCAATGTCTTGTTTGTCGTTCGCAACCCAAATACGTACAGGTCACCTTCCTTCACAAAGCCCTGTATATCCATCGGAAATACATTGCAATAATTATCGTCTCGATAAGAGACAATAATTATCTTCCTGGGATACGAGTAAAGAGCGCTTATGGTGCGCCGGTAAGCGTAGGTACTCGTTTTATTACGAAGCAAATAATACAGGGTCATAAAACATTTTACCGGGTTAAATTGAAAATTGCCCACCCGGATCACTTTATACAATAACACCACGGTCTCACCCTCGATGATCTCCTCCATTAACGACACCCCAATTGATGCATTTAATTTCTTACCCTTATAAAAGTAAACATCGGCATTGCCGGAATTGTAATTTCCCTTCAGACCTTTGTCCATCCAAACAGCAATGCAAAAAGGCTCCAGGCAAATCATGCTATGCCTGCTACTTATGTCCAATTCCCAACCCGCCACTTTTAAAAAAACCTTCTCCTCAATCATGCTATCTTGCAGCCGTGTTACCAGGAAAGTCTTTATATTAGTGTACTTAAAAAAGATATTTTTTATCAGTCGGTACATTTACTTCTTTATTAGGTAATCATCATTTTCAGCCACAAAAATTACAACTATAAAACTGATCGACATATCGTTTACCGCTCATCCCGGAATTTTTGATCCTGAACGGCTAATTATGGCTCACCAGGAGGGGCTGGCTTATGCCATTTATTTGCAACGACATGTCGAAGTAATCATTATAGAGCACATAAATGTCGAGGCGAAAATAATTAAAGACGGTGTACAATATAGATTTTTTAAACGGGGCCCCAGGTTTTATCATATCCCATTCAGAACGCTTCATTTCGTGAAGAAAGAAAAGCCGGATGTTGTTATGGTACAGGGCTTACTATTCCCGTTGCAACTTATCTGTTTACGTTTATTCATCGGTGGACGGTGTAAGATAATAGCCCAGCACCATGCCGAAAGGCCATTTGGCGGCATCAAAAAAATTATCCAGAAGATAGCAGGCAAGTTTACCGATGCCTACCTTTTTACCTCGCTCGACAACGCACGAATGTGGCGTGAAAAAGAAATAATAAAAAACAAGAGCGAATGTTATGAGGTACTAGAAGGGTCAACCTTCATGACCAGGCAAAACAAACAAGAAAGCAGGAAAATAACAGGCATTTCAGGAAAAGTAAATTTTCTGTGGGTAGGCCGGTTGACAACAGGAAAGGATCCCATAACGGTTCTACAGGCGTTTGAAAAATATATTGCTACTGCACCCGGTTGTATGCTGTACATGATCTACCAGGATGATACCCTGCTGACAGACATAAGAACACTCATCGACAGCAGTACCACACTAAAAAAGGCGGTTCGTTTAGTTGGAAAAGTAGCCCATGACCACCTCGCCTTCTGGTACTCAGCCGCCGACTATTTTGTTTCAGGCAGTCATAGCGAGGGTTCAGGCTTTGCGCTTATAGAGGCGATGGCCTGCGGCTGCATCCCAGTTATTACTGACATTCCATCGTTCAGGAAAATTGCGGGTGAACGTGGCTTTTTCTTCATGCCCGGCGATGCGGACGGCTTGTGTAAAGCGCTACAGCAATCATCAGAAATTTCTATTGAGGAACGCTCTGCTGCAATAGTCACTCACTTTAAAAACGAATTGTCTTTTGAAAAAATAGCTTCGGATATTTATAACGTGTGCAAGAGATTAACTAGAAAATAATTTCATAATTTTCTCCGCAGCACCGTCGGTAGTAAATGGAACAACTGACGAATGTGACAGTGTACTATGTTGTAAAAGCCCCATCGCTTTTTGCACCATCTCTTCCTCATTTTTAACATAGTGCCAATGGGGTATCTCTTCATTCATTGAGCGAACAAAGCTTACTACATGCGCCCCGGCAGCGAGGGCCTCAAGGCAGGCGACACTTAACCCTTCATACTCCGAGGTATGCAAGAGTATTTTAGTGCGCTGCATTATCTGCAATAACTTTTCGTGCTCCACCTCTCCGGCAAGTGTCACGTTTCCGCGCAATCCAAGGCTCATTATTTGTGTGTTAATGTCATCCCTGCATGGCCCGGCACCACATAACGTAGCACTGATTGACGGAAGCGTTTGTTTCAGGTTTTGTATGACTGCAACAAACACATCAAATTGTTTCAATGGCTTCAACGAGCCCACGCCCAATACATCAATGTCCCTCAAAGAATTATCACCAGAAGTCTTTGGGGCATCAACACCGGTAGAGATCACGTGTGCAGGTTTAATGTTGTAGTTTTTAAAAAACTCTTTTTGCAGGAAATCAGAAACAGTAACCAGTTCTTCCGGTTTTGGCCTTATGAGCTTCACATACTTATTGCCTGCTTTAGCATCCTGCCCGCAGATCCAGTTGTAGTGTTTCAGATTATTCCATTTGGCAAAATAACTACCCATAAGTGCACATTCCGTGCACCACAAACTAAACAGCCCAATAAGCTTCCTTTCCTTGTTCAGCGAACGCAACTTGGCCCACACCTGCATCCATATTTTTAACCTGCTTCCCCTACCCCTTTCCCTGCCATCAAAACTTACCACTTCTATATTTCGCCACTTATAGCTGCCCTTTTTATAAGGGTACTGGAAAGCAAGAACAACCACCTCTATACCCGGAAAATTATTGGCCAATACGGCCACATGACTTTGCAAAAAAGGCAGGCAGGTAGTATCGGCCTCATTGGCCGGAAAGCCCGGAGTAAGAATCACCAATGTACCTTTGCTAATCAACTAAATACGTTTTGTTACAGTAAAGCAGGCTATCCTTATTGTGTGTTATTAAAATTATCATTTTGCCATTCGCTGCCAGCGCCTTCAGATGCTCTATGATAACGCGCTCGGATTCTGCATCCAGTTCACTGCACGGCTCATCAAGAATAATCAGCGGTGCATCTTTGTACAATGCCCGCGCAAGAGCAATGCGCTGTCGCTGCCCACCGCTGATGTTCTTGCCATTTTCCGTGATAACAGTATTGATGCCATGAGCAGAATGATCAACAAATTCATTAAGTCCAACCATATCTATAACTTCTTGTAGCCGGGAATCTGCACAGCGCGCTTCACTGAGAATTATGTTAGCAAGCAATGTATCGTTCACAAGGAAGGGGCGCTGTTGCGCATAAGCAATGCTGCGCCAGAACTGCTGCCGTTCAACCACGTTTACTACAGCACCATTCATTAAAATATCCCCGGCATCATGTTGTAAAAAACCAAGAAGCAAATTCACGAAAGTCGTTTTGCCCTTACCGGAAGAACCGGATACGCCTACCAGCTCGCCGGGAGCAATGCTAAACCCAAAACCATTAAGTATGGAATGGTTGCCATACTTAAAACTGACATTATCAAATTCAACCGAGGCAAGTAGTGAAGCGTGTTTTTCAAACTCCTTTGTTTGTTTATTTTTTGCTTCAACAAGACCATCTACTGTGTAGGAGTACGTTCTTACCTGCCCGGTAAGGTTGAATATCTTTACAATCCCCGGAATAATTTTATAGGCCGCTGCCATGAATGCGCCGATATTGATTATCTCAATAGCAGGCGAGCTGCCAGAAAGCTTATTTACCACGATAAGCAAGCAGAGCCCTACAACAGCACACACTTCGATGAGCCGCGAAGGAACGCCCTGAACAGACTGCACATCAGCAAGGTATTGCGACATCTTCTCCTGGTACTGTGAGAACCGGCTTGTGAAAAAATCCCTGCGGTCGTAAATATTACTTTCAATATAGCCTGCCAGCGCCTCGTGCAAATGCTGTATAGCCCGTTCATTACTGACCTTTACATTGGCCCTTGCCATTTTCAATTTCCGCTTCGAGAACCAGGCGATCAAAACGACTGGCGGGGCCAGCACAACCGTTAGCAATAAAAAAAGCCACGCATTAAAAATGAGGATCACCGTAATGGTGAGCAGTGAAAGTATAGCCTCTGTAAAAGCTTGCTGTATGCCCCACAAAACATACTGGCAAAACTCAATGGGCTGGTGCAATATCTTCCGCAAATGAACGGATGAATCGGTATGCACAAAGCCTGTGTAATTACCATCAAGATAATCCACCAGCCCAGCGCGGGAAATCCTTGAAGCTACGCTATAAACATATTTGAACTGGGCGGAATAAACAACATATCCCAACACACTTTTGAGTGCAAATAAAAACGCAAACAAAACGATGGGCAATAGTGGCCTGCCAACAAATACCGATAGAAATTCAGCGGTGATATGTGCATGACCAGCTTCCCCGGCATAAAGACTGACGAGCAATACCAGGAAGACCAAAGATGCAATATCGATGATACTAACCAGTGCATTTAAAAATACAAACCTGTATAATTGCCCCCGCTCTTTACCAGTAAGGATACTCAGCGTATTTAGCAGGATTCGTTTCATTAGTTCTCAGTAATTGCAACGGGAAAATTAACAGCATTGTAATGGCCCCGTATCTGCCTCATAAGCCCCGGCACATCGCCATAGACGTACTTAACTGCGCCATTTATTACAATCTTACTGAAATTTCCTATTAAATTACAATTCTTATTCACCTGCTCCAGCAGCCCGGCATCAAATAACCTGATGTTGCCCTTGTGGGTAACCAAAAGAATATCCTCGGGGTTAAGCGCATAAAATGCACCAAATCCATCCAGTCCGGGCTTCTGCTTTGCTACAACAATATCGGCAGAATAGCCGCTTTCTATTTTTCCGCATCCGGGCAGGTTCCACACCTTTGCAGCGGTTACCGTAAGCATCTTATACAATTCGTTATCGGTTACAATGTTCAGTCCCTTTGCCAATCTCAGGTGATCCCATAAATTCCACCGGGCAGACAGTGTTGAATCTGTGCCAAACAGAATATCCGTCCTGCTTTTCAATTTCATTATTGGCGCAGTCTTTCCAATTAAAAAAAAGTTGGAATCGGGGCACCACACAAGAGCTTTAAACGATGCCGCTTGGTGTTCTTTCATGGCTATTCCATGCACGCCTACTATATCTCTTTTACAGAGGTTCCATTTCTGTAGATTATCTATTTCATTGCTGCAACTGATATCCCCACCCTCCCCTATGTGTATAACAAAGGGCTGCTTTTTTTTGAATGGCTTGTTGAGCAGGTATTTCCAGTATTTCTCTAATTGAATTGAATGCAGCAAATGGTACTGTTGGAAAACGGTAATAAGGTTATTGTCCACCTCCAGCAATGGGCCATGATTCACCACAGTTGTAACACCGTTCAGCAGATTTTTATACAGCCCCCACTTCACCCGCAGATCATTGGGTATGGCAAGCACTTTAGAAATAGTGCCCTTATTGTATGTATGGATATGGTTGCCCCATTCCACATAGTTATTGTATAGCTTATCGCCCAGTTGGGGGAACAAGTTAAAATCAAGATGGTCGTGCGAATTAACCAGTCCCGGAAAGCCTATGGCATTGTCAAAGCTAATAATATCCCCACCTTCACCAATATCCAGCGCCCGTCCCACTGAGTTGATCTTTCCATCAACCACATCAATGTCAACAACACTCTGGCTATCTACCAATTTCAGGTTACGTAGCAGCATCTGTTTTCTTTAAAAGGGTTCCGTAAATAATAGGTACGCCATTGAATTTTTCAAAAACATGAAGCGCTTGCTTCTCTTCATAGTAGGGCTTCATTGAAGCATCAATTTTCTTTTCAACAAAAAGCAATGCCTCAAAACCCATACTCCGCAGCAACCCGTGCAACTTGCCGATGCTGTGCGTAAAATTCCTGATCGCCACCGTTTTCCCATTGACCGGAAAAGTACGGTTGGCGCCCTTCATAAATGCTTCGGGATGGTAATCGGTAATGATAATCTCCCCATTAGTTTTTAAAACGCGTGCCCATTCAACAAACGCTTCTTCTATATTTTCGATGTGGGCAATGGTAAGGGTAGAAACTATAACATCAACACTGCTATTTGCAAGCCCCGGCAAACTATTGTTTATCAACTTGCTTACCGATGCGCAGGGAAACTTTTCCTTCAGTTTGGCTATCATGCCTTCGGAAACATCATAACCTGACAGAGACTTTGGTTTTTTTGCAAAGATCTTATTCCAGTGCCTGCCTGTACCGCAACCTATGTCCACAACTACTTTGCCATCAATATTAACGCTATTCAAAATCCCAGAAAACAGATCCTCATCAAGGTCCAGCATCAGGTTGCCAGGCTGCGCATCATAATAGGAGGCCCACAGGTCGTATGCCTTCTCGGGGTCGGTATCCTCTTGCGGTACTGTTCGCCTCAATCGTTCTTTCAAGCTGCTTAATAAAGTCATGGCGGTTAGTTACTGATCAATGGGAAAATTGTGAAATCACACTTAACACCCGTTGCTGGTGGTTTGCGGGATGGTTTTTTGAGACATGCAATGTTGTTTTAAACGCCACGTCATACTGGTCCATGGGAAAATTTTCGCGCGTCCATTTTCGTCTCCATTTCCTGTCTGTCAGTGTCATCAGCATAGTATTCAACTTGCCGGGAAACAGGTTATCAAAAAGAAATTCAGTTGCCCTTTTCGGTATGCTGTTATTATCCCCGATATTAACCGGCACTTTGTTAAATCCGGCAAAACCATTAGGCAGAAAATCATCCACCCATTCATTGGCCTCCATCAGCTTTATATAGCTATTGTGGCCGCTAACCGGGATAAGGCTGGAAAGTTCAATGGCCGTAAACCGGTTCTGTTCTTCTATCTCCAGGTTGTGCAGGTCAATAAAATAGTTCATGCAGAATTTATGCTGCTGGCCAAACAGAAAGGTAAGTTTCTTAAACAAGTGGAGCAATGTCCGGCATATCCACAACCGGTCGTCGCGTGTTACAACAAAGAAATCAAAATCACTTTTCGCATTGGCATACCCCTTGGATAAGGAACCCGATATACCCACGAACCTTACAAAAGGAAACAAAGCAATAAACCTGCCGGCCTTCGCCGCCTGCAACAATTTTTTCTGCGCAAGGCTGTTTGCTTCCTTACGTTTACCCACTAAGCGTTTCACATCGCGCTCCAGGCAATAAAACTCCTCGTACCTGTATATTCTCTTAGTCGCCTCCAGCTCGTCTAAAGCAGCGTCTAAGCAGGTACGCGAACTTTTGACGGGCAAATTGCCGTATATTTCTTTAGCAGTTAACGGGTAATGAAACAACGAGTAGTACTGCAAAGCGTTCAGCGCTGCATCACATACGTTCTGCTCCGTTCCAGTTGTTGTCTGTACCATCACCTTGATTTTTTATTAAAAGTGAAAATGATCAGAACCGTTTCCATAAGGATAGACATATCCAGCGTAAATGAAGCCTTCTGAACATAGAACAGGTCCAGCTTAGTTCTGCCATATATCCTGTAATGGTCAAATACCGAACCATGATACCCTTTTATCTGGGCCAGGCCGGTGATGCCTGGTTTTACCCTATGTCTTAAATTGTACGACGGTATTTCCATACTGAATTTGCGGTGATGATAAAGCATATGCGGCCTGGGGCCAACTATGCTCATATCGCCATACAGTACATTGAACAGTTGTGGCAACTCATCAATGTAGGTCATGCGCAACCATTTGCCGATCTTAGTAATACGCTTGTCGTTGAATGCAGCTTCAAGTGTATCAGCATCTTTATTGACAACCATTGTGCGAAACTTTATGCACTTAAATATCCTTCCATCTAGGCCAATACGCTTCTGGATAAAAAACGTACCGCCCCTTGACGAAATGTTGATGAGTATAAATAACAGTGGACAAAGCCAGCTAAGTACTGCCACTATCAGTACCAACGAAACAACGATATCAAAACCTCGCTTTAGGTTCCAATAGCCAGCCACGCCCTCCTCGTAATAGGAGAGTGGCATCATTATGGGGCGCTTCACGATCTTCAGTTCAGCGCACTCTGCTTGTTCATTTGCGATTGTATCCATTCACCGCTAATTATAATTGTAAACAATAGTATTCCAGCTTGTGTTTCCAGCACAGATTCCGTAAGAAATGCAACAGAAAAAAGTATTCCAGTATATATCATCATCCCATTGTGCGACCGGGTAGCATAATAAATAACGCACGTCAGTATTGACAATAATGTAACAACGCCTGCGATGCCGAATTGCAAATATGATTCCATATACTGGTTATGCATATTGTAGTTCTGGTATCCCTTGTCCCCTCTCGCGGAGTCTCCTGAATACAAGCCATATCGCTTTATCTTGCTATTAAGCGATGGCTGATAACGATCTCCACCCGCCCCAAACAACCACATATGCCTTTCGTTCACAAGTTCATTCCCCAAACGCCATAGGGCCAGCCTGATACTTAACCCATCGAAAGAATAATCGGTAAAGTCCCTTGTATTGAAGACCAACGAATAGTTGTGGATGTTAACGTCTGCATAACGCTTCCTGATAGGGTTACCCGTGCTTGCCAATGCCACGGATATACAAGCGATACCAGACAGTATTGCCATCTTTTGCCAGCGAGGCTTCACAGACCTCAATAACGATGCGATCAATAATAACGTTCCTGCTACGATCATCATCTTTGAACTCAGCAACAATAAATTGAGATACAGAAAAACAACGACAACATTGGTGAGCCACCGTATCAGAATAAATGTATTGTTGATAACGATGTACCCCAATGTAACCAGCAGGTAAAAGGAAAAATAAATAGCGTTCAACCCGGTTACATGCGCATACTGGTGATAAAAAAAGACATCTGCATTTTTTGAGCCGGCAAACCTTGCTATCGCCATAATAAAGCAACACAATGCGGCAAATGTATTCCCGTAAATGAAGCCTGCAACACCCATTTTCCATGCGTCCTTATACGTTGTTAGTAACACGTACAACAGTAACGGAATGACAATTAATGAAGCCTTTTTTTCAAGGTCTGCATGAACGAAAACATCGTGCGGGTAAAAACACAGGGCTACAACCTGGAATAAATAATAAGCAAGAAACAAAAGGAACAACGCCTGCTTTCTGTACCACGAATAGTCCATACGCAAGTCACCAGACAATATCAATAACCCTCCTGTTGCAATAAACAAAAAGGTAGCTGCGCGGATATTATATATCCACGGCAATGCAAACATTGCGCAAAAAAATAGCTTTTCAACTATACCGCGCAAAGTACCCCTTCGTATTTCTCGCCATACTTCCATTGATTAAAATACATTTCTATTTTATCGGTGATAGAACGCCAGTTGTAGTCATTCCAAATCTTTTCTTTGTTATTCAGCAGCCAGCTTTCGTGGTCATCTTTATTAAGCGGCGCAGACACCAATGCTGCAATCTCCTGAACATTCTTAAAATAAAAAGCGTCAGTGCCAAGTACACCCCTGTTGAACAGGTTATCGTGGGCACATATAAGCGCATTGCAGGCCATTGCTTCAAGCAACGAGGGGTTTGTACCACCTACCGAGTGCCCATGCATATACAGCCGGGAGTGATAGCGTAGCACATTCAGTTGCTTATCTTCGTAAACGGGGCCTGCAAAATGAATGTGCGGCAGGGAGCCATATTCATGGTACATGCGCCGTCCAAAGGAAGTGTTTATGTGATTGCCCACAAGTACCAGCTTCCTATTCTGCAATCCAGAATAAGCTTTCAAAATTGTTTCGATATTGTTCTCCGGCTCAAACCGCGCAATGAGCAGGTCATAATCATTGCTGGTTACACAAAACCTGTTTAGGGTAAAACGGTCATCATCATTGGACTCATACACGTCAGCGCCATAGGGTATCAACACAGCGCTGGCATTGTACTTATTATACAGGTAATCCTGTATCCCTTTTGAATCCGCGATCAGATGGTGGCTGTAGTTTACCCCCCATTTCTCGGCATGGGTGAGAAAGTATTGGGTGGCTCTATTATACTTTGCGCGCGTCCATTCCAGGCCGTCCATATTTGTTACAAGAATGGCCGACCGGGGATATAGCCAAGACCAAATAGTGCTGCTGGTATAACCCAATTGAAGAATAACATCAAAATTTTGCTGCCTGCAATTCTTTATGCAGTTGAAATCATAAATAAACTGGCCGGTAGTGCCCATCAAATGCTCGGGATCATAACACCTGATCAGCCGCACTTTCTTATAAAACTCACCCTTGAATGAATGGCGGTGTGATGTATATACCGTTACATCATGCCCTTTCTCCACCATGCGGGTAGAAAAATTTTCGGCAAACTGCTCAAACCCCCCATATTGATTAGGTATCCCCCTTGTACCTATAATACCGATCTTCATAAACTACGTTTTAAATGGTGATCTTCACATTCCTGTATATTCCATTTCTAATACTCCTGCCTGGTTATTTGTTCTGGCCAACTTTCTATTCAAAACAGATTCATACACTTTTATGGTTTGTTCAGCAGCATATTGCCAGTTATATATGCTGCGTATCTTTTCCCTGAATGTGTCGGTCACGGGCGCATCTGAGGCATTAACGACAGCTTCATATATGGAGTGCGTATCCGCAGGGTCGCAATACCATGCATCATCGCCAAAATACTCCCCTGTATCTCCTTTATCTGTGATTACCAGATTGCAATTATAGCTGGCTGCCTCCAGGCTGCTCAGGCCGCATGTTTCGTTCCAGCTTGGCAGCACATGCACCTTTGCCGATGTGTAAAAACCAATAAGTTTTTCCGCTGTTCCAAAATCTTCAAAACTGATATTCGCGGCTGCTATCCGTTTACATTCCTCGTAATATTTTATATGGTTGGGCGCCGGCTTACCTATTATACTCAGTCGGAACCGTGTGTCATTTAGCGCCTTAATTAGATTTAGCTGGTTCTTCCGCCCCTCTATACGCGACACGCAAATGACATGATTCGGATCTGGCTTAGCTATAGTTTGTTCATTATCGCTTAAAAACACCTCCAGGTCCACTCCATTATAGATAACTTCATAAGGCAGCGCTACTTTGTAATGCGCGGCAAACCTGGTGTATTCACTTTCCGAATTAGGTAGCAGGCGGGCTGCTCCTCCCGCCAATGCCCTCACTGCGTTCCAATGCCCGGTATAAAGGTATTTCCGGGTATTTATTACTTCTCCGTTCTTTACCCATCTTGCAATACTTTTCACGTACTCCATTTGGTCTGTGGTAAGGATACGACTAAGCAGCGAGGTCATCACTCCGCCATTGTTCTTTTGGTATTCGCTATAGTCCACATAAATGGTGGACAGAACATAGGGTAGCTTGCTTTGCTTCACATGCGCCAGCACATCTGCCGGGCGGGTAACATTAAATACATGCAGCAGGTCGTACTTCCCGTAGTCGATTTTTTCGTTGGCTAATTTTATGTCCACAGATGCGCCCAACTTTCTAAGGTATTTGGCAGTAGAAAGTATCTGCATGGTATCGCCACCGTACACGCTATATAATGTAGCCCTCGCAAGGAATAGTATCTTCATAGCTGCTTGCTTGGTTTAGATGATGAAGAAAAACTACGGGCATATTCGGGGAATACGTTGGAGAACACAAGTATCCAGATGATATATTCCGACACATTGGTGATATAGCTGCCGGTAAACTGGTAGATGAATACAAAAAGAAAAAGCCACAGCCTGTAAGGATTGGCATAAACCCTCGTGCGGACAAAAAGATAAAGCTCAGTCAGCATCCTGATGGCAAAACCAAAATAACCGAAGTAGGCAATTGTCTCTGCAGCAGCATTGGGGATACGTATAGTTTCTGGTATTTTAAAGTAATAATAGTATTGTATCACGAGGTCGCGGGCTATTAACTTCAGTTGTCCCGGCCCAATACCCCACCAGTAACTTTTCAGCGCAGCAATTTTATTGGCCAGAATAAATGCTTCATAAGTCCGGCCCCTCGCTGAGGTATCATGGCCATTGAAGATGTTGTGTATCCTGAAAAAAAGCGGGTTGCCCGGAAATAAGTAAAACGCAAGAATGAACAGCCCAGATAAACCCAGCGCCGTTAACACCACGCCCATCCTTTTAGACCGGGAGGCAAATATCCTGTTGAAATAAACACAGCAGGTAAGGAGGCCGGAAATGGCAAGCCCCAACAAAACGCCAAGAGAAAAAGAAAGGATAAGCGGCACCGTAACGATAACCAAAGCAAGCAATGGATTTGACACCTTAAAAAATAGCACCCTGGAATAAAAGTAAATGGCGATGGGCGCAAAAAGGAAACTATAGTGGGCTGCCTCTGATGCAAATAACTTGAGGCGGGGAATAAGCCGTAAATTGTCGGTGAGCGGAACCATGTACCACACCGTTTCCCTTATAGCCGGTAAAAACAGCAAAGGCAGGCAGCCTACAGTCAGGATGAAATTGAGGATAGCTATATCCCTGAAAATAACGTCCAGATTAATGGGATAGTTATTGACCAGGAAATAAACGGCAAATACGAAAAACACAAGCGCCGAGATCATAGACAGGGAAACAAAATAATAACCGACATTCACGCCGTTCAGCAAATGAATGAATGCATAGATCACTAATGGCAACAGCAACACTAAAGTTGTTTTTAACCGGTTGGTGGCATACAACAAATATATCCACAATGGGGTCAGTAAAAGCACATAGGATAGCCCTCCCGGCAGCAGGAAATAATTAAAGAAAAAGATGAGCAGCGAGAAGACCCACACCCATCCATGCCTGAT
>JABDBX010000044.1 GCA_013288445.1 Bacteroidota bacterium | reverse complement strand
ACTTCATGGTTCTGGACTATCAGGCACCATGCTCGGTATATATACCCGGCTTTTTTGCCCTTATCCGGCCAATCCTTAAACAATCCTTCACCATACTTGTAATTGACTACAATTGCTGTTGCGGTGGCAGCAACAGTTGGCCGCCTGACGGCATAATCAAATATTTTCTGAATTTTATTATTGTTGTCAGTAAATGGGCCACAATTCAAAATATCATCCTCGAAATTATGATACCCCTTTTTAAATGCATCAACATAAGTTTTAAGGTTCATATCGAACTCGGCTTTTTTCATTTTGCCAATGACGTTTGTGTTATCCTTTCTGTCTTCTTGCAACGCATTCCAGTAAAAGGAATGCACCCAAATCCCTTGAAAACTAACGTAATCGGTAAGGGCGTTATAAAATCGGACAATAGGAATACTAATGTCCGTGTTTTTTATCAGATCGTTTAAACAGGGAATATTCTTTTCCATATGCTACTTTTTAAATTGCTATTGTTTTTAGTTGTTCTGTTTTCTTGTCACTCCATATACCAGCCATTATTTTAGCGTGATCGTCCGGGGTTACTTTTATGTACTTCATAAAAGCTTTCTCTGTCTTATGTCCTGTGATTGCCATAATGCTAAGTGTGGGTACTCCGTTCAAAAATTGATTAGTGGCGAAGCTGCGCCTGGCTGTGTGCGTGGTAACAAACTGCCATTTTTTGGGGCTCTCTGTTTCCACAACTGATTTGCCCCCTTTGGTAACTGATTTCCCGCCCTTCGTGTACTTGATACTAACTTTCTTTTTAAGGGCATCGCATTTCCCGGCCACGTCCTTTAACGCTGCATTGGTTTTCTGGTTGCTTATTGCTGCGGGTAATTCCCCGCCGTACTTAGCCATTATTTCGCTTACAGTGTCATGTACCGGAATTACCACCCGGTCACCTGTTTTTATCTGGGTAATTGTAATCATGCCTTTATCAATCTGATCTGGGCGTAGGGTGGAAAGGTCAGAAAAACGTAACCCGGTGTAACAGCCCACTAAGAATAAATCTCTTATTCTATCCAGCCGGGGGCTGTCCGTGAGGTTTAACCCGTGTAGCTGCCTTAACTCATGCTCCGGCAAATAAACGGTGTCTGCTTCCTCTGTGATCGTTGTAAAGCCTCTGGTTTTAAAGGATAGATTAGTATTAATGTTTAGTTCTGTGGCTTCGTGTAGTACCGTCTTAATGACTTTTATATGCTTACCGATATAGTTTGTTGATTGCTTAATTTTCAGGGTCAGGTACTTGGTAAAATCATCGTAGAAAACCATATCAATGCTATCGAAGTCAATGTTTTTACGAATGTAGGTTTGATAATTATCCAAACAAACTTTGGTCGTGTAGTACGTCTTTATTGTGCCTGGGGTTATCGGCTTTCCCTTTTTGGTTAATCGGGTTCCGGCCTCACTATCTTTTATGAACTTATCAAAGAAACTCATAAAGGTCAATTTTTCAGTAATGCCTTTTTTCCTGATTCCTTTGTCCAAAAGGGGTTTTAGCTGGGCCGGGGTTGGATAGAATCCGTCATTACGGTTCTGGTAATCCATAATTATTGCCTCAATTTTATCAGCTATCCTGTCCAGTGCTGCATTAAATTCCGGGTACTGAGGGTATTTTTTGCTTTCACGAACTCTTTTTGCTTTCTTATTCCAATACACTGGCAGGATGCTTTTGTCAGTATAACATTTTGTTTCATAACTCCCATAGTAGATACGGGCATAAATGATAGTAGGGTTATCGCTTTTCGCCCTTTTTAGATAAAATGATACCGTCATAACTAATGTTGATTTAGTACAATGGCATAAAGATAGATAAAAGTATCTGGGGTACGATAGTGGGGGACGGTATTTTTATACATTATTATACCGAAAGAATACATAAATATATTCGCAATATTTCGAACGCCTTTACTGGCAACGGTTTTGATGGATAGTGACGAATGAAATGATAAATGGAAGGGTAACGGATACAAATCCGCTTTCGACCTCCCTTAAATTTCGTAATGGGCTGTGAATCAATGATTTGCAGCCCATTCTTTTCTGCGCGAGATGCCAGTTGCAAACTGGCTCAATTGGACAGGCACGTGTCCGCACCGCTCTGGGCCAGGCTACAGACACGCGCCAGTAGCGCCGGTGGTGCGCTGGTGACCCCATTCCCCCTAAGAAAAAAACAATTGTGGATATCTTCGTATTATCTGATCTGTGCTATGATAACACTGTAAAGCATTACAGCGAACGTTCGTCTTTTGGGTGACCCCATTTGACACCCCATTTTAGGGATGGATAGGGTCACCGGAAAGTTTCACGCGGAGGTCGCAAAGGCTCACGCAAAGAAGGTGCAAAGCTCATTCCTGGAAAATGCCCTTTCTATGACTTGCAGTATATAGTTGCAAAAAGAGTGCCGGAATAGTGGGGGCGGCGTATAAGATATTCACATTCTCTTCAACGCTTTTCTCATGGCGAAGGTGTTGTAGTTCTGTTGTATGATGTATATTCGCAGTAAAACATTGTATGCCGGAAATATGCCGCTTTTATGGTATCATCATCAGGATGTTTTTCCGTGACCATATACCACCGCACTTTCATGTAGAGTATGCAGAGTTTAAGGCGAAAATAAATATTATTGACGGGGAATTAATTGAAGGTTCATTGCCGCGCAAAGCATTAAGGTTAGTGCAAGCCTGGACGGAAATACATAAAGATGAACTCCTGATAAATTATGAGCAGTCGCTTATTGAGGGTGGAATTATTTCAAAGATAGAACCATTAAAATAACAACCGATGCATTTCATAAGTTCAATAGTTGACATAAAGCCATATACTATTACCGTTATCTTTGACGATAAAGAACAAAGGAAAATTAATTTTGAACCTATGTTATCGGTTTTCCCTGTTCTAAGGAAAATGGAGACTTTTATTTCTGCCACACTGGACGATTACCCTACGATAAAATGGGATGGCCTTGCAAAAATGAAAGAACTTGATGGCACTATAGTGCCGGCCCCCCTTGACTTTTCGCCGGATACACTCTATATGATGAGTGAAAAAGCATAAGGTGGTTTGTGCTTTGTCGGAAGAAAATAAGACCGATGACGGGGGAGAACCGGACACCTGTGATAGCGTAAACAGAGTTCACGCCCAGCCAGGGTTTCTTATAAAGATAACGGACAACCGGGCTATCATTCGCCTCCAGTTCATTGAATGCTGTCTGAAACGGAGTTCTATTTCCACTTCCTGATGCCCACTTTGCGGAACATATGGGAAGAGCGGTGAAGCTTTTTTTCTGTGCATAGACATGTCCAACCAGCCAATATTAAAGAGCGACCTAAAAAACAAAATAGGTATATTTTTGACATACTTCAGAAAAATAAACTTACTACGAGTATATTTGGGTGTAATCGTGAAAAGATGAGATCGCTAAAGAAAATCCTTTATTATCATTTTGCTATTGCGACAATGCTTACGTATGAAGCATCATTATTTATTTCAACGAGAGAATTGATATATCGAAGCATAGGGAACGTGACGCGACTTTCGTCGCAATATACGTTTACTTCCAAAGAAGCGATCATTTACAACTCTTTTGGCTCATTGTACAATGCCTCGCTTCTATATTTTTTAATTAAATGGTTTAGTCGAGATAAACAAAAATGGGTCGTGATTACCTGCGTAGTTGCATGGATTGTATTTATTACGCTGGTTATTTTTGAAGAAAATTTTAAAGTATGATTTTGCTTTCATCTTCTCCTATGTCTCTGTCAATAAAGTGAATTAAAAAATAACACATTATGAGGTGGTTATCCTTATTTGTAACGATGCTATTACAGATACTTATCGTACGGTTTTCAGTGCCGTTGTTGATCTTATTTTCTGACCAACAACGTTCGCACAGGACAGATGATAAGGCGGGCGACATAAATCTGGGAAAATCGAAGGGTTTTATTGTTAGTAAAATGACGCGGGCAATGGTGCAAACTAAAGTACGAGTTTGCCCAGCGCGAGCGTTGTTGGTCAGAAAATAAGACCAACAACGGCGGGAAGCCATGAAAATCACCAATAAAAAACCGCGCTTTGACGACTACGAGGAAAGTCCTGTAATTGACATACATTCACGTATATTATCAATGATAAAGTAAGGCATACTAAAACTAACACGCCTAAGAAATGAATGTATGAAATGGGGTAAATACTACTGGAAGTTACACCTGCTAAACATCGGTATTTTTGGCTTGATGTTTTTGTTAGCTCTTATGCCTGACCCCCTCGCATTTTCTGACAGTCCGGTTGAAAGAGTAATTCTTACTGCTTTTTCTTGTTATTTTTGGGTAATTCCGGCATACCGTCATTTCACCGAAATACCTTCTGATTTATTTGGGTATGCGCTGTTAGGGATCAACATAGCGATAAACTCACTTATTATCGTTGCAATAGCAAAATATATCAAATCATAACTGCCCGCCTATGACCTTTATTCATACCAAAGCCCACCTTGAAACGCATTAATGCCGCCCACTTCCCCAAATATCCCGCCTATTGTTTTGTGCTGTGGCATAATTCTATTAGGTTTGATATAGATCGTTAGCAATGCAATTTCAGCAACTTACGTTATCATTATAGTTTATGGATACAGTGAAACTTCCGTTTTATGCGCGCGTAGCGCTTACACTGCTGGCGGTGGTGCTGGTATTCTTCATACTCAGCGAGGCCAGCAATATTTTTATACCGCTCGTTTTCGGGCTGCTCATAGCTATATTGCTGTACCCGCTAAACCGCTTCTTCGAGGAGAAATTGCATTTTGGTCGGCTTATGTCGCCGGTATTATCTGTGGTGTTATTTATTGCGGTGGCCATTAGCTTTATTTATTTCCTGGCGTTGCAGTTCATTGGTTTTTCGGGCGACTTCCCGCTGCTGCGCAAGCGGTTCGAGCAAATGTTTGACGGGGTGCAGCACTGGCTGTCATACAAGCTGCACATCAACAACCGGCAGCAGACCGACTACATCAACAGGTCTATAAACGGTATTATGGAGACCGTGGGGCATTCCATCAGCAATGTGTTCCTGGGGCTTACGGGCATATTGCTGCTTACTATTTTTGTGCTCATTTTCACTTTCTTTATCCTCTATCACCGCAGGCTGCTCATGCGGTTTTTGCTGCAACTATTCAGCAAGCAATACCAGCCGCAGGTGCGGGAGGTAATTGTAGAAACAAAAAGCATGATCAACTCCTATGTGCTGGGACTGGTGATAGAAATGGCGCTGGTGGGCATTGTGAACTGCACCATGTTCCTGATAATGGGCATACAGTATGCCCTGCTGCTGGGCGTTATGGCCGCTGTGCTCAACATCATACCCTACCTGGGCATTTACACATCAATAGTCATCTGTATGCTCGTAACCTTTGCCAATACCGGCGGCGGTATGGCCATGGAGGTGGGTATAGGTTTGTTTGTGGTGCACCTGCTGGACTCTAATATCTTGTTTCCGCGCATAGTGGGTGGCCGGGTGAAAATGAATCCATTTATCACCATTATTGCGGTTATCGTTGGCGAGTTTCTGTGGGGCATACCGGGTATGTTTTTGTTCATACCCATCACCGGCATCATAAAGCTGGTATGTGAGCGCGTAGAGGGCCTGGAGGCTTGGAGCATACTGATAGGCGTGGATGAGGTGGAGAAGAAAAAGAAAGGCAAGATACATGCAGGGGAGCTGAAGGGGTGATAAAAAGGAGGGTGACGTGTGTTGCAAAACAGATTTGACAACTTTTCGAAAGTTGTCGAATCTAATACGCGGCAATAAATAGTAAACGTATCATTGTAAGTTCACCCCTGCGTGAAGGCGCTATGTATGCGTGAGCCAACCACCCCGTCTGCATTCGGCATTCGCCTCATTCCGCCGCCCCTCCTTGAAAAAAAGGAGGCGAGTGTGTTGCGCAGCACCCCCGGCCCTAAAGGGAGATGTTTCGTAAAGCGTGAGTTTTGCGATTATTTCAAGTTGCGAGTAAGTCCCTGCCGGAGAACCGCCCGGCCCTAAAGGGAGATGTCGCGCAAAACGCAAGTTGTGCAGCCTGCGGGTGGTTCCTCCGCGTGCAGGTGCTCATTGATCTATGTACACCCTAAAAACATTTTAACGTATCAACTGTTAAAGAATATTAAAATCAGATGCTTATAGTATTGCATTAAAGCCCGGTGCGACTAAATTTGCGTTTTTCAAATTGTATGTTCCAATTCCAACACATAGGCTATTTATATGTACTCGGGCTGCTGCCCTTGCTGGTGGTATTATATACCGGCGCCATCTACTGGAGAAAAAGGAAGCTGCAAAAGGTGGGCGATGAAAAATTAGTGAACGAACAGATACGTGGGTTTATACCCGGAAGGAATACAACACGGTTCCTGCTGATGGTCATTGCGCTGTTTGTAATTATAATAGGCTGCGCCAACCTGCGTATAGGTGACAAGAGCGAAAAGGTGCAACGCAAAGGCATTGACGTAATAGTGGCGCTGGATGTGAGCAAGAGTATGCTGGCGAAAGATGTAGCGCCAGATAGGCTGACGCGCGCCAAGCAACTGATAATGCGCATGACCGACAAAATGAAGAACGACCGCGTGGCGCTTATCGTGTTCGCAGGTAAGTCTTACTTGCAGGTGCCGCTCACGGTGGACTATAGCGCAGTGAAAATGCTGCTGCAAACGGTATCGCCCGATATGGTGCCTACGCAGGGTACGGTGATAGGCGATGCCATAGATATGGCTATGAAGTCATTCACTCAAAACGAGCGGAAGTATAAATCGCTCATCATAATATCAGACGGGGAAGACCATGACGAGGGAGCAATAGATAAAACACGCGAGGCGGCTGATGCCGGTGTAGTAGTGCATACGGTAGGCATCGGTTCGCCACAGGGAGCTACGCTCTACGACCCTAATACCAAATCGGTGAAGCTGGATGAGACTGGCAACCCGGTAATAAGCAAGCTCAATGAGGATGAAATGAGGTCTATAGCCAGCGCAGGGCATGGCACTTACAGCCTGCTGCAGAATACTGATGAGGTGGCCGACAAACTGGTAGGGGAACTGGATGGCATGGAGCAGAAAAGCCTGGGGTCTGTGATATACACCGACTTCACCAGCTACTTCCAGTATTTTTTGTTTGCCGGGTTCCTTGCGCTGCTTATAGAGTGGCTGCTGCCCGGTAAAAAGAAGCAGCCCAAAGCAATAAAAAATATACCCGTGACTAAGCAGGGCCTTTCTGCGGCTGTGCTGCTTATGTTGCTTTGCCCGGCTGCCCAGGCACAAACGAGCAGGTACCTGCAACAAGGTAACAGCCTGTATGACCAGCAGAAGTATAAAGAAGCTGCGGCAGACTATACGAAAGCGCTTGCCAAAGATCCGAACAATGTAACGGGTATGTTTAACCTGGGCAATTCTTTGTACCAGCAAAAGCAATACGACTCATCGAGAAAGGTGATGGCCGAGACAGCCAAGATGGCTAAGAACAATACAGGCAAGGCCGCTGCGAACTACAACATTGGTAACAGCTACATGTCTCAGCAAAAGTGGGAGGACGCTGTAAATTCATACAAGCAAACACTGCGCGCCAATCCGCAGGATGTGGATGCTAAATACAATCTGTCGTATGCCGAGCAGATGATGAAGAAGCAGAACCAGCAGCAGAATAAAGACAAGAACAAACAAGACAAGCAAAACAAAGACCAGAAAGATAAAGACAAGGACAAACAAGACCAGCAAAATAAAGACAACAAGGACAAGCAAGACCAGAAGGACCAGGACAATAAAGACCAAAAGGACGATAAGGATAAACAACAGCAACAGCCGCAAAGCCAGCCCAGTAAGCTCTCCCAGCAGCAGGCCGAGCAATTGCTGAACGCCCTGCAACAGGAAGAAAAGAAACTGCAGGACAAGATGAAGAAGGAAAAAGGCGTGCCGGTGAAGATGCAGAAAGACTGGTAGTAAGGGCTTCCTTCGCAAGAATTTTACACTCGATAATAAGTAGCTGTGGTTCCCTGCTTGAGCCACATTCAATGCCTTAGCATCTCATGTTCAGCGCTTAGTTGATGCTTAATCAAGGGGCTGAAGACACAAAATAATAACGGTATTACTGGTTCTGTTTCGTGAGGTTGCTTTGCCGCATGCTATGCACAAGGCTATGCTATGCGGCGCGCAATGACACGAGTTGAATAAGGTGAAGTGTGAAGGCGAAAATGTGTAATTGTGGATAAGGTGTCAATATCTTTTAGTGTATCGCTAAAATAGTTTTGCAAATATTTTTTTATGGTAGAATTTCTTTTTAATATTGTGTAAGGATTGTGCTTACTAACCCATTCCTTTATAGAGTCCGGCAGCCCACAACCTTGCCGGACTTTTTTTGTCCTCACCTGAAAGCCTTTGCCGGTGCGGCTTTCAGCAATCATACTTCCTTATGGCGCAGTACTATATTTTTCACAAACCCTTCAATGTACTTTCGCAATTTTCTGCTGAAGGTGAGAAAAAAACACTCGCAGATTATTTCACCGGCCTTTCAAAAAATGTTTATCCCGTAGGAAGACTTGACTATGATAGCGAAGGATTACTGTTGCTCACTGACGATAAACCACTCACTCATTATTTGCTCGATCCATCGTTTGCACATCCACGCACTTATTGGGTGCAGGTGGAAGGGTTGATTACAAATGAAGCGGTACAACAACTAACAAAGGGCGTAGTCATAACCATAGATGGCAAGCAGTACCGCACAAAAAAAGCAGCCGCAAGTATTTTTCTCGATGACCCGATTGTAAGTGAGCGCAACCCGCCCATCCGTTTCAGAAAAGAGATACCCACATCGTGGATAGCGCTAACGCTTACCGAGGGAAAAAACAGGCAGGTGAGACGAATGACCGCCGCAGTTGGTTTCCCTACTTTACGGTTGATAAGGTATGCTATTGGTGATGTGACGATTGATGGCATTGCACCCGGAGAACATAAGATAGTGGACGAGAGTGTGACGACGTTGTTGATGGGTAAGCGATAGGCAGCTAAAATCAAATAAGGGCAATTAGAGGGGCAATCTCATGCCTTTTTTGCACAGCCGGGACGTTAAATTAAATAATTAGGTTAATTTTGCATTTTAAGATAACAATTTGGTAATGAGCCGTATTTATTTCGACAATGCCGCAACAACCTCCCTTGACCCGGATGTGCTGGCGGCAATGATGCCATATCTGACCGAAAAGTTTGGCAATCCTTCATCCATATATTCCTATGGCCGGGAAACAAAGATGGCAATTGAAAATGCCCGTAAAAGTGTAGCTAAGATACTTAACGCCAGCCCCGGTGAAATATTTTTTACCTCGGGCGGCACAGAGAGTACCAATACTGCGGTTACTGCGGCCATACGCGATCTCGGTTGCAAGCATATCATCACATCGGCCATAGAGCACCATGCCACCCTGCATACAGTAGAGCATATGGCCCACTTTGGCCATGCCACACTCAGCTATGTGAACCTTACCGACAAAGGCCACATAGACATGAAGCACCTGGAAGAATTACTTGCCGGGAGCAAGGAAAGGACGCTGGTGACATTAATGCACGCCAATAATGAAATTGGCAACTTGCTGAAAATAAAAGCGGTTGGTGAACTCTGTGAAAAATATGACGCCATATTCCATAGTGATACGGTGCAAACGATAGGCCACTACCCTTTCGACCTGAAAAAAATATACATCCATTTTATCAGCGCTGCCGGTCACAAATTTCACGGTCCTAAGGGCATAGGCATATTGTACGTTAATGAGAATATACGCATC
This sequence comes from Bacteroidota bacterium, assembly GCA_013288445.1. GTDB lineage: Bacteria > Bacteroidota > Bacteroidia > Chitinophagales > Chitinophagaceae > Nemorincola. The sequence continues at coordinate 11,712 of JABDBX010000044.1, read as the reverse complement.
AAGCCATATATAAACGGCGGCGCCCAGGAACGCAATATGCGTGCTGGGACAGAGAATATGTACGGCATAGTAGGTTTTGCAAAGGCGCTGGAAATAGCCACCCTACGCTACGATGAAGACAGCCAGTATATGAAGGGCTTGAAAATGTACATGAAAGAACAGCTTGAAGAAAACTTCCCGGGGGTAACCTTTAATGGCGATGCCAATGGCAGCAGCCTTTATACGGTACTCAATGTATCCTTCCCTATGACGGAGCGATCTGATATGTTGTTGTTCAACCTGGATATGGCCGGCATATGCGTAAGTGGCGGCAGCGCCTGCACTAGTGGCGCAAACTCAGTGAGCCATGTGATAAAGGCGCTTTACAACGGCGAGGCAGCAAGTATGGTGCCAATACGTTTCTCGTTCAGCAGGCATAACACTAAGGAAGAAGTGGACACGGTTGTGGAAAAGCTGAAAGAGCTGGTATAAATTCACAGGGTACCAATTGCTAAGCAAATGGCCATGATACAATTAGGGTTCCTTGCACTTACGGGCTTACTTGCACTCGTATTGTTCTTGTGGGCATCGCGTATAGCATCTATAGTTTATGATGCCGGTAAGCAAAGGCGTTTCAAAATAAAAACAGCTTTGTTGCTGGTCGGCTGGCTGGCGTATATCAGCATATTGTCGGTTGCCGATGTTTTTACCAATGCAACGTTGCCACCCCGCATCCCTTTGCTATTGATACTGCCTGCGTTCGCATTTTTTATTTACTTTTTTACAAATAAACAAATGAGGCAGATTGTGGCGCACACGCCTCCTGCGTGGCCGGTATATTTTCAGTGCTTCAGGATCATCGTAGAGTTACTGCTGCTCGGAATGTTTCTGGATGGCCAGGTACCAAAAGCGGCAACATTTGAGGGGTGCAATTTCGATATATTGATCGGGATCACCGCACCCGTAGTAGCCTACTTCACTTATCACAAAAGGGCTATAAATAAGAAAATTGCTTTGGTCTGGAATTTTGCCGGGCTGCTTACGCTGCTGGTTGTTGTTTTTATTTTACTGAGCCATGCCTATTTCTTTTCCCGCTACAACGAACCGCAAAGTATGCTCGGTAAAGGCTTAGGCACTTTTCCGTATATTTTTCTTGCCGGCTTCTTTATGCCCTTGGCCGTGTTCATGCATGTGTTTTCTATAATAAAGATCAGGAAAGGTTAAAATGGCCGCTCTTCTAATATTTGTCTGTGTTCACGTATCATAACCCTTAACTTTGCATTTCATAGCATACACTTAATACGTTGTTTAAAAAGCGATAACGTTCGGTGGTGAATTTGCAGGGTATTAAAACAATAAAATGTCGCATAAAACAAAGATCATAGCCACGGTAGGACCGGCCTGTAATACATACGAAAAACTTTTGGCCCTGGTGAATGAAGGGGTGAATGTGTTCCGGCTCAACTTCTCGCATGGCACCCATGAGCAGCACCAGTCTGTGATGGAGCATATAAAGAACATAAACATCAACTGCCACCTGAACATAGCCATACTTGCAGACTTGCAGGGTCCTAAGCTTAGGGTGGGCGACATACAGGACAACGCACTCTATCTGAAAAAAGGGGATGAATTTTACTTTACCAATGAGAAGTGCATCGGCACGTTAGAGCATATCTATATTTCCTACCCGGCATTTCACAATGATGTGAGGGTGGGCGAAAAGATATTGCTCGATGATGGTAAAATAGAAGTGCTTGTAAAGGAAATATTGCCTGATAACCGTGTAAAGGTGGAAGTGCTGACGCAAGGTATTCTGTCATCAAAAAAAGGAGTGAACCTGCCGGATACAAATATCTCCTTGCCATCGCTATCTGAAAAAGATCTTGACGACCTTGATTTTATCATCAGCCAGGATGTGGACTGGGTGGCTCTTTCGTTTGTGCGCCGCCCGGAAGATGTGCGGCAGCTACGGGAAATACTGAAAAGTAAAAACAGTGGCGCTAAGATCATTTCCAAAATTGAAAAGCCGGAAGCGCTGGAACATCTCCGCGAGATAATACTGGCCTCTGATGCTATAATGGTGGCCCGTGGCGACCTGGGTGTGGAGTTGCCGCTGGAGCAGGTGCCAATGATACAAAAGAACATAGTGCGGAAGTGCATACACCGGGCAAAACCGGTGATCATAGCCACGCAGATGATGGAGAGCATGATAGACCGGACCCGTCCCAACAGGAGCGAAATAACAGACGTTGCGAACGCAGTAATGGAAGGCGCCGATGCTTTGATGCTCAGCGGGGAAACAGCCATGGGTCAATACCCGGAACTGGTGATACATACCATGGTGAGTATAATAAAAGAAGTGGAGAAGGAAGAAACGGTTTACAACCGCAATCTTACCCCAAAGCCACACTCGCCCTCTTTCCTCAGCGATGCACTCTGCTACAATGCGTGTGAGATAGCAAAAGACATTAGTGCGAATGCCCTGATAGGTATGACCCAAAGCGGCTATACCGGCTTTATGCTCTCCAGTTTCAGGCCACACTCGCCGATCTTTGTATTTACCAAAACAAAGACATTGGTAAACCAGCTAAGCCTTAGCTGGGGCGTGCAGGCGTTCTACTACGATAAAGAAGAGAGTATGGATGATATGATTTCTGACCAGGTAAACTTTCTTAAAGAGAAAAACTTGCTAAAATCGGGCGATGTGGTGGTAAATACCGGCAGTACCCCTGTTCAGGATCACTTGCCAACCAATATGTTGAAGATAACGAAGGTGGTGTAGTGTAGTTTATGAAACAGGCACTCAATAAAGACCGTCCTTGCCGGTATAGCAATGAAGACCGGTAGTCAACTAAAGAGCGCGATGACAAATCATTTTACATGACAATTACGATATGGACTACTTTGCCGCATAGTAGTCCCACACCAATTTCCCGATCTCTGCAATCGTCTTCGCATTCTCATCATCTGTCTGGGCCGATTTTGCTATGAACACGGCTACAGCCACATGCTTGCCATCTGGCAGTTGCATAATGCCTATATCGTTAAATGCTGTGCACGCATTGGCGCTATCGCGGCCCGCCGTGCCGGTTTTATGGCCTATCACCGTGCCTCCCGGTAGCATGCCCGGAAGGCGGTCTTTGCCATTAGGCGCTTCCACCATTGCTTTCCACAAAGTGGCGCGGCTGGTATCGGTAAGTATTTTTTGTGTGTAGAATTTATTGAGCAGACTGGCTGCGGCAACCGGTGTTATCCAGTTGCGATATAGCGAATCATTGCGCATGTGCCGGTAGTCTGTGCCCACACCTATTTCAACTATACCCAGGCTATGTATGTAGCTTTCCACAGCAGCAGGGCCGCCATCCAGCGCAAAGATCACATTGCTGGTAATGTTGTCACTTTGGCCTATGGAGTATGCCAGCGCCTCCGGTATCGTCAGGTCAAACGGAGCTTTGGGATGGTCTTTGTGCAAAGAACTATGTGTGGGTTGTGTGAGGTCGTAAGGCGTGATGTGCACCATCGCGTTGCGCGCCAGTTTACCGTCATCTACCAGGTGCAGCAGCGTTATGGCCTGCGGAAACTTGCACACGCTCATCAATGCATAATGCACGTGGCCATTTACGCTAAGCGTATCGCCACGCTCCAGTTGCATCACGCCCACACCTATATCCAGGTGCTTTGCATTCACATAAGCTGCAATCTTGTTCCGGAGCGCATCTTGGTGGTGTATAGTAGCGGAGGTATCGGCAGGATGGCTATTTGCTGGCGAGGTATTAGTATTGCCACCGCAGGAACTAAGCAGTGTGCCAAACATGACAAAAGCCAGTGCCAGTGGAAGATATTTAAACGACATGATTGTGGGATTTGTACTGTGAAAATACAGGATTTTTTAAAATGAGGGATTGGGGGATTTATAAAACTGATTAAATTTTTCGTCGGCACCGTATTTGTTATTACAAAACCGACATACTCTGTCTTCTTTACGTTTCGATATTTGTGAAGCTCATCATCAGCAAGCAATATCTTTATACCATATAAGCGCGAGAAACGATCAAACATATCGCTAAATTCATCGATTGGATTACCCAAAAAATCTCTGTATAGCTTACTGGGTTCATTTGGCGACTCTGTAAATTTTATTCTGAATATAATTTTCCGAATTCGCGATATAAAATTACCAAAGATTAATTACTTGGCTAGAGATAGTTGACCCCTAACCTACAGCTTCATTAAGGCAATTTTGTTGAAACCACGTTTTGAAATTGTGGTGCGCTTTTGCGGGTGCAATGTCTGATAGTGGAATAGTCCACAATAACCCATATCGAGCAAAGTAGATACCAATCTTTTTTATAGGCTTTATTGTTTTCTTCCCATTCACTCCACCGATCAATGAAAGGATATAGTAACAAAATATTTGGTTGAAGTCCCTTCTAAGCAGTTTTAGCTCCTTTGTAGTCTTCACGTCTATTAGTGTTTCATCAATGATTAAATCAGCATCGGCACCTGTAACAAGCTTGGACGCTTCACCAAAATGAGGATTTAACCAGCACTTGTTCTCAACTTTGAACACATCTTTATCGACCAATGAAAGCATTGCCTTTAAATCTTCAATGTCTGCTTGATTGAAAGAACCATAATCTTCAACATAACCACACCTATAATAAAGGTCAAGTTGCCCAAGAAATATAGCACCTTCAATTAGCCGACTTGTTACCTCACCTATGCTATGATAAGTGGCAAACTGTTCTCCTGCCTCTGAATAGTATTTAGAAAGAAATTCACCTTTCGGATTGTTCCTTTTATTGTATCGCTGTATCAATTTGTTAATAACGTGGTCGGCTAACCAAGTTTCCTCTATTATTTTTCTGTGCTTGTAATGGTGCTTTACTACTGCTCTGAATAGATAATCAAAAGCATTACCGACAACAGCATAATTTTTTGTTTTTTGAGCTGCTAATAAGTCACCCTTTAAATTGAATACAGGTTTTGGAAAACGAGCTTTTAGCTCGTCTGTTAACTCCCAATCGTATTTCAAGTGACCCGTTAGGCTCATCGATTATAAATATAGGATTAGTTGGATTAACTTTCCGTCATATCACAGTTTTCAGAAGAAAAATCGTTTTGTATATCCGTTGGATTTGTGTAACACCTTAAGCTTTTTATCTTCTATTTCCGTTACACCTAGCCATTTATAAGTTCAATTTCATAGCCACTTTAAAAATTTTATCAAATCTTCAAAGATTAGGTTCGACATTTCCCCTGTCCACTCTACTTTTATCCCTTCAGACACAAATCTGGACGGTTTTTTGCTTAGTATATCTTTTCGAATCAATAATCACTTAATTTTGTCCTTTAAGTATCGGATTTTATGAAAATAACAGATGTTAAAGCCATAGGGGAATCCAAAATTGAGGTTTTCTTTGAAGATGATGTATGTGGGATAATTGATTTAGGCTATCTTATACAGAAAGGTATTTTTCGGGAATTAAGTGATCCTTTTTTATTTGCAAAAGTATATACAACAGGCGAAGCAATTGCATGGAGTGACGAGCTTGAAATTGATGCGCTAAACATTTATGCCAAAATAGTGAATAAAGATCCTATAGAAATAGCTGATAAATATTTTGCACATGCCACAGATTAGCGTCTTCCTTGGAATAATTATCAGGATGTATTTTGACGATCACAACCCACCACACTTTCATGCCAACTATGCAGAGCATCAAGCTATTATCGACATCAAAAAAATGGAGTTATGGAGTGGGTATTTACCGCCGCGTGTTTTAGGCCTTGTTATTGAATGGACCGCTATTCACCAAACTGAACTAATTGACAATTGGGATAAAGCAATGAGGCAGGAGAAACTTTTGCCAATAAAGCCACTCGTCTGATTAAATATTCAATTCCGCCGTTGTTGGTCTTATATTCAGACGAACAACGCTTGCGCTGTATAATTTAAACAACATAAAACCAGTGCGGGTTGTCCGCCGTTATGCCCCGCGCGAGCGTTGTTGGTCAGAAAATAAGACCAACAACGGCATAAAAATTTTAAGGGATTTTGACCCATAGGAGATAAAATGATAGCACTAAGCGGTAAAACACGCCCAAATCGCAAAAGAAACAGCAAAGAATTGATTTTGGGTGTGTTGCGGTAAGCACCAAATCAGCAAAAGATAAAACGACAGCCTAAACCGAAATCACCTCAATAGCATAACCGAAAAAAAGCGCTATCGAGATGTTAAATGTGGCTTCTGGCTTGCTTCTTAGTGGATTTATCCCTCCATTAGCCTCATAAAGCCATCCCCTGCATATGCGGTTGTGCCGTTTTGGTTTTGGCAGTCCATCAGGCTGATGGTGGCAGTAGGTGAATAGCGTAATTGGGAAGGTTACCTCAATGCAGGAAGTTATCGGGATTGAATTGTCTTTTCATAGTCTTCTTCCAGTATGGCGTATCCGTAGTTGTCTACCCATTGGCCTCTTATGGGTAGTAGCTTGCGGGTATGGGCTTCGCGGGTAAAGCCACATTTCTCCAACACCTTGTACGATGCTGTGTTGCCGGTGGCGCAGCCGGCTTCTATACGGTGCAGTTGCAATGTGCGGAAGCCGAATTGCAGTAATGCTTTCGCTGCTTCGGTGGTATAGCCTTTGATCCAGTATTCGGGTCTTAGCTTATACCATAGTTCTGCAGAATTATATTTTGGCTTACCCATGACCAGCCCGGCAAGGCCCATAAAGGCATGGGTGTCTTTATCCTCTATCACGAAGACATAGCGTACCTGTGGTACTGCCGTTTGTGCTGCCAATATCTCATCTACCAGCGCCTGTGTAGTGGCAAGGCTTTCGGGGATGCCGAGTGTATTGTATTCATCCACTTCGGGTATGCTGTTGAGGGCATGTATAGCCGGTATATCCTGTGGCTTTACTTCGCGCAGGTGGAGGCGGGTAGTGGTGAGTTGCATGAGATAAAGCTATGAATATTTCGCTGATCTGAAAAAGATGTTCGCGCCGTTGTTGGTCTTATTTTCTGACCAACAACGCTCGTGCTGTACAGTTAAAGTGTTATAGGAATACCGTGAAATCCAGAAAAATATTTATTAGTGCTGTGCGTCCATTAAAGCAATAAAAAACCAATGCGGGTTGTCCACCGTTATGCCCCCCCACGCGAGCGTTGTTGGTCGGGAAATAAGAAATTTATCTCGGAATAGAAGCTACTTCAAGTGAACCATCCTTTAATACTTTGAAATAATCGGAGATGCTCATCTTTGCGATTCCACCACAGTCATAAACTACAAGATACGTGCCAGATACCGTATCGGTAGTTATGCTAACAAGTTGCTTATCTGGTCTGAAATGTATAACTCTTGTGTGTTTTTGACCATTTTTATCAACAGAATCCACAATTCCCATACCCCCTGAACAGCCAGCATCCCAATCTTCATTTGGGTTAGCTATATTAAATCCATCCCATTTTTGTGAATAGTAGTCTTTAATTACTTGTGGTAACTGGTCCTTGTCATACAGCACAATATTTCCAGAGCCATGCGAAGGCAAATTTATTGCACCTATATTGCCGATAACAGATTTTGATGAGTCTGCATGAATTACAGGAGAATTGCGTCCTTTTTTATTTGCGCACGAACATAAATGAAAGGAGCACGCTATGGTTAAGAATATTATGATGGGCTTTTCAAACATCTTTTTCCTTTGCTAAATTGGGTGATCCAAAATTCGTTTTTTTTCTGCAAACGCCACATTTTTGAATATATATTTCCCCGTTGTTAATCTGCTGATAAACGCCCCAAACCCATACCAAAAATAAATTTTCATAAATTTTGATTACGTAAGTCCATAATTTTCTATTAATAGGTACAACAATGGTGCTTGCTCATACTGAGGTAGATAACCATTGCGATTTGTTCACCTGCTAAAACGAAAAACAATGACTTCACGCAATTTCATCACACTGGCGCTTGCTGCTATACTCCTGCCTTGCAGCCCCCTGTTTGCACAAACAGGGAATCCTGATCCCGTAATTGCCCGTCCTGCACAGGGAGCAGTCAATACGAGTTGGCGCTGGTCGCTAACACCCGATGGCGGCTACGAACATGCAAAAGATACAAGGGGCGCAGCGCTGCCCTGGCAAAACATTCGCGAGGAAGACCTGCTATGGAAAAGGAGAGTGTGGCGCGAGGTGAGCACGCTCGAAAAGCAGAACCTGCCCTTCAGCTATGCAGGCGACGAGAAAACCGGCGGCGGCATGCTTATAGAAATACTGATTGACGCAATAAAGAAAGGCAAGATACAGGCCTACGCTAATTCGGATGATCGCTTCACCACTGTATTTTCCAGGGAGGCACTGGATGAACAGATAAAAGGCAAGGCAGACACGCAACATATAATAAACCCTGTAAACGATTCAGAAATGGAGGTCATCATCTACAAAGACTTTAACCCAGAGACCGTCACCAAGTACAGGATCATAGAAGACTGGCTTTTCGACCGCAACATGGGCCAGATGGTGGTGCGCATAGCAGGCATTGCCCCGGTGCGCGATATCTATGGCCCCAGCAATGACTATCGTGGGTCGCAGGCTATGTTCTGGGTATATTATCCCGATGCGCGCAACCTGCTGGCAGGCTATGAGGCCGTAAACCCCGCCAACGATGCGCAGCGCGAATCATGGGTGGACTATCTTGATGGCCACAGGTTTGCCAGCCGCATCACCAAGGTGAGCAATACCCATGGCGATGCTGCCGGGTCTTACGGCCAAAGCTTTGCCGAGAATGGCCAGACGCCTATGGAGGCACTGTATAGCGGGCAGCGCGCCGCCAATGCCCTCGCAAACAAAGAACATGACATGTGGGAATACTGAGTAAAAACCAAACGAAAAAGCAATACCAAAACTAAAGGGCTTCAACTTACAAGGTTGAGGCCCTTTTTTTGTTAGTTGGATCAATAATACTACTCTGCTGCGCAAGGGATAAATTTATGAGTATGTTTAAAAGAATAACCGAAGAACTGTTATGGTGAGCCCCGCCGAACCATGACATGCTGAGATTACGTTTGAAGCCAAATCGGAGTTAAGTACACAAATTTGTCTCCTGCGAAGAATAATATCGAGTCAAAAAAAATTGTTTTGTAACGCAACGTGAGATATCGCTGGGCATTCTAATTTTTAACTTTTAACTTTTAATTTATTACGGGTCCTTACTGAAGCTCAATACCACTTCTACTACCTCGCCTGCATCGGCATCCTGGGCATCCTTAGTAGAGAGTGAGAGCCTGGCGGAGTGGTAGCCATCTTTTTTTCCAGTGATTACAAAGTCGTGATGCAATGGCAGCCGTAGCCGGAATTTACCGTCTTTTGAGAACGCAGTCTGTTCCTTCCCATTTTCATCACGCAATGTTATCGCCACATCAGTCACCAGTTCGCTGCTGGCTGTGTCCACTATGGTTCCCTTTAGTATTATGTGGAGGTGTGCGGCATTTGATTTGGTAGTATCCTGCTTATGGGTTCCTGCACCAATGCCTGGCCGCACGGTATCGACCTTTGCTATTGTATCTGTGGTAGCTGGGTTCACGGCCAGCTTATTTGAGTCTGCCGCACTATCATATTTTACCGTAGGCGTTTTCTGCTCGTTCCTGCTAGTATATACTTTCACTACGCCTACGGTAGCCACAGTGCCCACTGCGGCAGCTGCGGCAAGGCGTAAGAAAAGGAGTGGTATCGCACCTATGCGTTTTCTTTTCCCGGGTTTAGCGGCAGTCTCTCCTTCTGCTTCCCAATGCTGTAGCTGCTTTCTCAGCTCGTCTCTCCTGGCATTCCCTTGCAGCGCGTGAAACGCGCTCGTTATCTCTTCATCAGAGATATCGGCACCGGTAAATTCATCCCGCAATTTTAGCTCATTTCTTATGGCCGCCCTGCCCGCCTGCGTTATCGCAGCCTGCAAATCTTTTTGAAAAGCAACCTCCGCCATAAAAGCTGCATCGGCTTTCCCGAGCAGCAATGCTATTGCCGGGCACGTATTGCCTGCACAATAGCATTGCGCCAGCGAGGCAATGTATTCGGCTTTGAGGCTTTTCAATTGCGGCGCATACCCCCCTATGTCCGTTAGTTTATCATCGGCAAGTAGCTGCTGCAATTGTTCAGGTGTGCCGAGCAATGTATTATTGAATTCAGCCCAAAACGTTTCACCGCGACGCAAAGCATCGGTGAGCCCGGACGCATGGGGCGCCATCTCCTCCAGCAGCGGAAGAAACAACTCCTTCAATATTTCCAGGTCGTCGGTCATCGTTTCAGTTTCTTTAGTGCCCGCAAGGTCAGTGCCTTCAGTTGCTCACGGCACAGGTAGTTTTTATTTCGGGCTATCTGTTCGTTCTTATATCCAAAATGGTCGGCCACGTCCTTCATAGATCTGCCCTGGTAGTGTACCAGCAGCAGCAGTTCGTGGCAGTCGCCCTTTCCTTTCATATGCTCCAGGCTCTCCATGATGGCCAGCACCCGCTCGTTATTAATACCAGTTTCCACTGGATGTAACCAATCTGTTATCGCATCGGAGTATTGTTCATGTTCACCGGCCAGATCCCCATCACTTTCGCTAGTTAGCGGAGATACACGGGTGTCACGCCGCAGCACATTGAGTAGTTGGTTCCTACACACAGAGTTGAGATAGGTTTGCAGGGAACAAGTGAGCCAGAATTCGCCTCCCCTTGCTTTCTCGTACAGTACTATAAGTGCATCGTGGTATATGTCCTTTACCAGGTCCAGGTCTATATTACTGCCCATCCGCTGCATGAAGTTGATACAGTAATCCCTGGTGCGGTGATGCACACATTGCAGGTAGGTAATGTCTTCTGCTATCAGCGCTATCAATTGCGCATCAGATAAAGACTCACATTCCATTTGTCTGGCCATACGTTAGCAGCTACAGGCACAATATACAAAACGGGAGGGAGATTTTTTAAGGTGTGGTATGGTTAACCCGCGTCCGTCAACCTTGCTTCATTGGAATATTTTGCCTTATCCATTCCTAATTCCAGTTTCAAGCTATATTTTCGTTGCTAAATATCACAAAATGAAAACGCACTCATTAACTACCTCTTTTCTTCCGCTAGTGTCACTGCTGGTATTGTTCAGTTCCTGCGCCACTTATACAATGACGCCCCAGCAGCTTTATGACCAGATACACAGTGCCACACCCAAAGAAGTAAGCACCGAGCACTCTATGCAAATAGGCTCGCGCACCTACACGGCCAATGGCGTGAAAGAAATAGCCTGTACAGATAAGCACGGGAATGCAGTAACGCTCACAAATTCGCCCAGCATAGAAATGAAGATAAAAGACAAAAAGAATCATAGGCATATCTTTTACTTCGACACCATAAACCTGCAAGACTCCACATTTACCGGCCTTAACTCCCGCATACTCGGCACAAGAAAAAGCATCAGTTATGCCGATATAAAAACAGTGGAAGTGCAAAATGGCCACAAGGCATACCACTATGTGGATAAGTAAAGAAAAGGGATTTAGCGGACTGTAGTCTTAAAACAGAAACTTACACCCCGTCAATGATGATGGGAATGGTGGCCATGGATATGCCGGTGATGATAATGAACGTGAGCGTGGTGATGCCCTTCCTTGCAGCCAGGATTGCGTGGATGCCGGTCGCAAAACCTGCGGCTGCACGATGACATAAAAATAAATACAACGGCGATCAACAAAAAGCAGCTTT
>JABDBX010000043.1 GCA_013288445.1 Bacteroidota bacterium | reverse complement strand
GGCATTCTGCGCGAAATGGGCGATGAAATAAGAAAAACAGCCCACAACCTGATGCCCGAAGTATTACTGAAACAAAGCCTGCCGGAGGCCGTGCGGGTGTTTTGTAACAATGCGCAGGAAGAAGGTACTTTAAAAATTGATTTCCAGAGCTATGGCTCATTTGAAGGCATTACCCAGGGTCACAAGCTCAATTTATACCGGATCATACAGGAACTGATAAAAAATGCTTACAATCATTCTAAGGCAACACGTATTCTGGTTCAATTGCTGCAAAGTGATGGCAAGCTGAACGTAAGCGTGGAAGATAATGGCGTAGGGTTTAATGCAAGCCAAATTAAAGGTGGACTAGGACTGGACAATATCCGGACACGCGTAAGCAGTATGGATGGGCACTTTATCCTGGAATCCGAACCGGGCAAAGGGACAACGGTAATTGTTGAACTAACACGTGGCACCTAAAACCCCTGACCCCTAAAGGGGAACAATTAATTTAGCTTACCAGCAACTTTAGACAATCGAACATAATTCAACAGTAACAATTTTCTTAACGAAGAACCTTTAAACCCGTAGAGAAATGAGGGGAAGCCCAGGAACAAGGTCCCGCTTTTTGAGGGAGGGATTTGGGATTTGGTGTTTGAAATTTATAATTTGGAATTTAACGTTTGGGTTTTATGATAAAGATAGCCATAGCAGACGATCATCCGTTAGTTATAAACGGACTGAAACTAATACTTGCAAGCAGCAATGAAATGGAGCTTGCCGGCAGTTATAACAATGGACCGGAATTGCTTGCCGGGCTTAAAACCTGCGCGCCTGATGTCCTTGTTCTCGACATTCATATGCCTGGGCAGACCGGCGACGAACTTGCCGAAATAATAGTAGTGCAATACCCGCAAATAAAAATACTGGCGCTGACCAATGAGGACAGCGTGTATCATATAAAGAATATGCTGCGCAAAGGCGTACACGGCTATATACTGAAAACAACCAGCGAAGATATCCTGTTGGACGCCATACGAAAGGTACACCGGGGTGAACAATACTTAGAGACCATTCTGAAAGAAAAAGTGATACAGGATACCCTGCAGGCCAAAAAACAGGTCTCTGCCGGGCCGGTGCTTTCAGACCGGGAAATAGAAGTATTGCGCTACATCGCACGCGACATGACCAGTCAGCAGATTGCAGATAAGATATGCGTTAGCAAGCGCACTATCGACTATTACCGGCTCAGTATGCTCACCAAGTTGGGCGTAAAAAACGTGGGCGCACTTGTTAAAAAAGGCATCCAGCTTGGGTTGATTGATTGACAGCGGCAATTTTCCAAACGCCAAAATAACAAAGGAGCCGCAACTTAATGCAGCTCCTTTTGTATAAAATGCAAACAGGGGGAATAGTTATTCCACCGGAGTTTCTATTTTATTCTTGCCGTCCAGTTCATTCCTTACCAGTTTCAGCAAGGGCATGAACTCGGCATTCACAATGGATTCCAGCGCCTTTTTGTCCACCCAGTCATATTCTTTAGAGAATACGTCTTTGCGCCTTTTTGCGTTGTTTTCCAGCACTATATCATTTTCAGGCAAGCAGTTCTTCACTATGCCTGCCCGCTTGGGTATAGCGGCATCTTCCAGGGTGAGCATCACTTTTACTTTGGGGTACATGTCGTAGCCCAAAGTAAAATAAACATCAAAAGCCCCTTTAATGGCTATCCACTGCGTGGTTTGACGGGCAAACAAAAACTCGTTGCTGGCAGGGTCTTTAAATTTCACATGCCTTAGCTGACCTTTAAAATATTCGATTTCCATATTCTGTTATTGACCAAATCAGGGAACGATGAGCAGAAGAAAGAAGGAAAGGCTTCGGGTGTCGAAATCCTTTGTTCCGTTAATGCAGGCCCAAAAGTAAATGAGAAGGCAGATTGTTTAGATGTGTGTAATGGCACGCAAGGTAGTCTATTTATATAAAAGATTAGAAAGAATCAACCGGCGGCATCTGTTAATGTTTTCTATAGACCATAATATATATCTTTTCGCTTCGTTGTATTTACAACCAAATCGTACAACCATTATGACAAAGATCATCATGTTCCTGTTGGCGTTGCTCCCGTTTGCCGCCACTGCACAAAAAGCAAAACAGACAAAAGATGCGCCGCTGAAATCTATAGCGCTGCACTATGAAAAAAATATGGTTATCAACTACAATCACGTAAGATTGAAGGACAAAATGGGGAAGAGCGAAATAGACCTGCCGGGGCCCGGCGACATGAACTTTGGAAAAGATGAGGGTATTTCCCTTGCACAGAAGGCCGCAAATGCCGCTAAGCAGCCGGATTGGGACAAGGGCTACATGACCGCAGAGAATGTAAAGATCTCCTGCCCAGCCTACCCGGACTTAAAAGGCGACAAATTTGTTTATGACGACAACACTGCCCAGGCAATGCTTTCCGGCCATGTGAGGATAGTAGATAATTGCGGCGAAAAACAAATTGGCGATAAGGTGTATCTGGATTTTTCGGACGATAATTACAAGATACTTGGTATTAAGTGACGACAATTAAGATGAAACGGTGAACGTTCTGTGTTGGTGAAGCGGGGAAATGCAAGGGTTTTGAGCGATCGAAACCCTTGCCGGTTTCTGCGCTTTGTGAAACTTTTAAAATAACTTTCTCAAAATTATAAAAATATTTAATTTTACTTACCGACATTATGCTGCTTTGGAAAAGTATCCCAAAAAAGATCGAAATGCTCAAGCAATTGCATTTCAGTAGTTTGTCGCAAAGCTCCTTTATCAATTCCCGCTACTGCCCATAAATATTGTTATATGCTCACCTTATCCGGCAATACTACCGGTATCGTTTTTTCCCCTTTTATTTTGGCGAAACCACCAAGCACATTGCGAAGGTTATGGTACCCATGACGCTTGAGCAGGGATGCCGCTATTACAGAGCGGTAACCACCGGCACAATGCACATAAAGATTATTGCCATCATCTATCATAGCCACATTTAGCGGATCCATTAAAGTATCTAAGGGAATATTTACAGCGCCTTTTACATGGGCTGCTTCAAACTCAGCAGGTTTGCGCACATCAATTACCTCCAGCAGGTTGTCGTGGGGAAAGTCCATCGCAAACTCATCGGCCTCTATATCTATTATCAGGTCTATCGGTTCACCGGCATCTCTCCATGCTTCGTAACCGCCTTCCAGGTAACCCTGCACATTATCTATGCCTACACGCGCCAGGCGGGTAATGCTTTCCTTTTCCTTACCAGCCTCTGTAACGAGTACCAACGGCTGGGTAAATGGCAGTAACGTGCCTGCCCACTCGGCAAAACGCCCGTTAAGGCCAATGCTAATAGACTCCGGCACAAAGCCTTCTGTAAACACTGTTTCGTTGCGGGTGTCTAATATCCATGCGCCAGCCGCTACCTTTTCTTTGAACTCTGGTATGGTCAGCGGCTGTAATCCTTTTTCATAAACATCGTCGAGGCTTTCATACCCCTCTTTATTGATGCGGGCATTTACGGGGAAGTACGATGGCGGCGCGTTGAGGCCGGTGGTCACTGCTTTTACAAATGCCTCCTCGGTCATATCCTGCAGGGCATAGTTGGTGGCCTTTTGTGCGCCTATGGTGCTGAAAGTATCAGGGCCCAGGTTTTTGCCGCATGACGAGCCTGGGCCATGAGCGGGGTAAACGATTATATTGTCGTTGAGGGGTTTTATTTTGTTTTGCAGGGTATTGTACATCATGGCCGCAAGTTCCTCCTTGGTCATGTTGCCGCTAAACAGGTCGGGGCGGCCCACATCGCCCACAAACAGGGTATCGCCGGTGAAGATGCAGTATGGTTCGCCGGCCTCATCATCCAGCAGGTAGCAGGTGCTTTCTAAGGTGTGGCCGGGTGTGTGGATAGCCTTTATTTTCAACTTGCCTACCATAAACTCTTCGCCATCAGTAGCCATATGAATCGGGAAAGAAGCTTCTGTGCGCGGTCCGTAAACGATGGGCGCACCTGTTTTCTTAGAAAGGTCTATGTGGCCGCTCACGAAATCGGCATGGAAGTGGGTCTCAAAAATGTACTTGATCTTTACGCCGCGCTCTGCCGCCATAGCAATGTATGTATCGACATCACGGAGCGGATCAATAATAGCTGCCTCACCATCACTGGCTATAAAATAGGCTGCCTCACTGAGGCAACTGGTATATAATTGCTTAATTTCCATTTTGCGTAAACCTGCTTAAATTAAAGGATGCCACAAAGTTAGGAAAAAGTGTTTTGGGTGGGGTTATAAATGTATAAATATATTTTATGGGGCGGATTTTGATGCACAATTTTCATAAATTTGTAGTAGTAAAAACTGAATGTTATGTCAGACGCTGTTTTATGTGAACATATTGTGTCATTGCCGGAAAATCTGAAATCCGAAGTTGCTGATTTTGTTGCCTTTTTAGAACATAAACACAAACCGGCAAAGAGAATCAAGGAGCGTCAATTGGGCGGGTTAAAAGGTGCATTTGAAATGGCTCCGGATTTTGATGAACCATTGGAAGAGTTTAAAGATTACATGTAATGCAATACCTGTTAGACACGCTAATATGGTTTAGTGAAAATGACAGCATGTTGCCTAAAAGGTAGCAAAAGAAATTGTAAACATTGAGAATAACTGCTTTCTTAGTATAGCAAGTTTATGGGAAATAGCCATCAAATCTAATAATGGTAAGCTGACCCTTAAAATCCCGTTTCATAAAATCGCCACTTTTCTTCACAAAAATAATATCAGCATTTTTTCCATAGAACTTGACGATCTCTATACCCTTTTAAATCTCGAATTGTTTCACAAAGACCCATTTGATAGAATAATTATTGCGCAAGGCATTTCTCAAAACGTGACAATACTAACTGCGGACAAGCAATTCAAGAATTATCCGGTTAAATGCTTGTGGTAGGGTGGTAAATGGGCCTAAGTTCGTTAAATACAATCTAATGATTTGTCGGATACGGAATAAATTGGGCAATTCTATTCCGTTTTAAAATTGATGGGCAATGTAAAAAAAGCTTTCAGATAAGCGCCGTCCTTCATTCCTGGTTGCCACTTCGGCATGTTACTCACAACCCTTATAGCCTCCTTATCACATTCTCTACTTAGGCTTTTATACTTCTCGCCGCATAAGTTTGTGCAATGATAAACGGGCAAGCCCGATAGGGCTTAAATTATGAATAGCCACCGGTGAAACCGGTGGGAAAATAGATGTGATTATTGAACCCCGGCGGGGTTCAACTGGTATAACCCTGAAAACTCCGGGTTTCACCCGGAGCTATTCACATTAAAGCCTTCCAGGCTTTTTAATTCAGTGCACATTTTATCCGGCGTATAGTATAGTTACAGCGCAATCTGAAACTCTTCCATCCTCATTTACAATAAATTTCACCACTACGCTACCTTCAATACCATTCTTCCGGGCTTTATTGGGGTAGTGCAAATGCTGTAGAACGTGCCGCTTAATGTCATATCCGGGGGATGGCAAATGATCAACAGTTTTCGCAACAGTGTTATCAGCCGCTATGCTATCCAAACTGAAGGCTATAGGTAAGGTAAATGCAACTTTCACAGGTTTGCCATTTTGTAAACCTGGTTTCCATACCGGCATGATCCGGATTACCCTCAATGCTTCCGAATCACACTCTTTGGTAAGGCTTTTTTTGATCCCGCAACCCGAAATGTACCCGTCCTCATTTACAATGAATTTTACGACAACCCTACCCTCTGTTTTATTTATCTTCGCAATGTCAGGATATTTTACATTCTCACCAAGAAACTTTCGTAAGCTAACGGTACAAACAGGCATTTCCTCGACATAACTAATAAAATGAGCGATCGCGGAACTGTCAATATCATTTATTTGCTGCTGCCCGGGGGAAACAACGGAAAGTAGCAGGAAAACAGAAATCAAGTAAGACCGTTTCCTTATGACCATAATTTATTCGTGAAAAATTACTCAGAATATTTCTGCGATTGCAGGTCTTATTTTCTGACCTACAATGCTCGCGCCGGATTTTAAGCCTTAACAGCTTTTAGCTTTGTTCTTCTTTTCTCACGCGCTTGGTTGGCGGCTTTACTCTTCTTAATAAACTCGCTGATTTCTTATGTTCTTCTTCGGTCAAGGGTCTTGAGCTGTTGGAGAAGTCCACGTTTGGGGGTTCTTTAAATAGTTTCATGGTTTTATGTCGAAATGGGTAGTTAACGAAGCTTATCCACGGCGGTTTGCAAGCTGCCGTATTTCTCTTCTATTTCTTTTAGTTGCGTAGGATACAGCCGTAGTGTTACTCGCTTTTTTACTTCGTTCGGATATAGCGCCTGCAACGGCGATTTTTTTCCTGCACCGAGCCTCGCACCGCCACGGTTATCCCTCTTTTCTATAAGATCTTTGACAAAATCCATGGCAGGTGTTCCGGTCATTTTACCTTCCTCAATAAGTTTGATCTCCTTGATGCCCCGTTTCAACGACTTTATTATTGTCTCTTTCTCTTTGTTCATTTTCATAATTTCGGAATTTGCTGTAATAAAAAAGTAAGTTCTTTAGCAGTTATGGTTTCTTGCGTTGATTTATCATAAATGGATACGAGATATATTTTTCGGTTGACCACTTTAATATTGGTAATAACCCTTGCTCCTCCAGACTTTCCTTTTCCTTTTGCAGCGATAGCTAACCGGATCTTGAAGAACCCACTACCAAGCGAAGTTCCAACTGATGGGTTTTGCTCTAAAGCAGTAATAAGTACGGCTAAATTTTCAAGGATGGTTGGGTATTTCTTAGCTACTCTTTTAAGTTCTTTTTTAAAATTTTCAATAGCAATAACTTCATATTTTGTCTGTTGCGCCATTATTGCTTGCTTCAGATAATAAAGGTACAAACAAAATTTAGAAAAGTCAAGACTTGTCAAAAAACACCTCTGGTGCTCTTCCTGTTCTTAGGTATAAAAATGAAGAAGTTACCCCAGCCATCTTACCCCAAGTACCTCCCCAGCATCCCGCGCACAAAGCCAAAGCGTTGTTTCAGATTGCCGGGCTGTATAAATAGACAGAACTGGTCGTGGGTGGTATGGAAGCCGGAGTAGAAAAGCCAGAACCCCAGGCTCAGGTAGGGTATTGCGGCTTCCTCTTGTTCGCTCAGCGGGCGCACCTCGCGGTAGGCGCTCACGAAAGCAGCAAAAGCCAGGTCTGCGGCATCCTGGGTCATTTTCCCAAAGTGAACATCGAGTAGCAATTGCTGCCTGAAGGTCATAAGGTCGTTCACGAGCCAACCGTGGCCCATGAAATCGAAGTCGAAAAAAGTGACCGAATCACCATCGAAATGAAAGTTCTTAGGCAGCATGTCGTAATGGCAATACCCAGTTGAAAATCCTGAAGTGTCCAGCCTGGCTAATCCAGTCGTAACTTTCTTTGTTGCCTCTTGTAGCCACGTGTAGGTTTCAGGGTCTCCGGCAAACGATGGTTCCAGTAATTGCAGCGGTTTGTAAAGCGTTGTTTCCAGGTCAAAGTTCCAGCGTGGGTCTTCCAGTTTTATGCTTGCAGAAACTTTATGGAAACGGGCCATTTGGCGGCCAAGCTCGCGCAGTTGATTTTCATTGAGCGTATGCTCTACCTTTCCGGGGGCATAGCTGAAAAGCGCTACATGCCTTTTACCTTCCGCAGCATCAAGCGACTGGATAACTGTACCGGAGCGGTCGTGTATGGGATAAGCAACAGGCACATGGGCATCCTTCAATGCCAGCAAAAGGTCCAGTTCTGCCCTTATTTGCGGTTTAGTGCGGTGCGAAGAGCGATAGGCACGGAGTATAAAGCGACCGTTTTTTGTTTCCACATGATAGGTATCTCCCACACCGCGCATCATAAACGTGCAGGTAACATTTTCAAGCCCATATTTATCAGCGATCAATGAGGCCAGCGCAACAGGGCATAAAGTGGAATAAGTGGTAGGGAAAATGGGCTTCATACCGTAAAGATAATAACGGTTTTTAAGATGGCCATTTTCGCGAAATCGGCGGGAAGGACTAGTAATAGGACAAATCTTCAAATTTATTTTTTATACTTTGCACCGCATAGTTTTGTGCATTTGTAAACGGGGTTTTCGTTCATACCGAACATTCGATGCATTGGACATCGTTACATGGTCAAGCCCTGTAAGGGCGAAATCTAATAGCGATGGGCATCGCCCATCGAACTTGCGCAGGACACGAAACAACACACCGAATGCATGAAACTATCCCATTTGCAGTATAGTCCCTTCCGGTTTCCTAATTTTATCGGGTAATTTGTTTTGCACGAAAGTAAAAATGGGGAAAGTCGTTTGCTATTCCAATCAAATATCGAAGAGCGTAGAGCGGGAAGATACGAAAGCCAATGAAATTTAGAATTTATATTGATGAGGTGGGGAACAATGATATGGGAAGTTCGTCTGATCCCAATCATCGTTTTTTGTGTCTCACAGGCGTAGTTTTCGAATTGGGCTATATCAAAACAACTGTCAACCCGGATATAGAAAACCTGAAAACTAAGTATTTCGATAGCCATCCGGATGAGCCTGTCATTTTTCACAGGAAGGAAATGGTGAACAAAAAGCACCCATTTAAAGCATTATTGAGTAGCCAAACCGAAACAAATTTCAATGATGAGTTTTTAGCGCTGTTAAGAAAATGGCAGTTTGTAACCATAACAGTATTAATAGATAAGTTAGCCCACCAGAATCTTTATAAGATCTGGCGTTATGACCCCTATCATTATTGTTTGGCTATAATGTTAGAACGGTATCATTTAAAACTAAAAGAGCTGAATGTTATGGGAGATATGATGGTAGAAGCGAGGGGTGGGAAAGAGGATATAAGGTTGAAGGAATCTTACAAAGAAATATTTACAAGAGGTACAGACTGGATTAAACCGGAAGAAATTGACGACACAATTACCAGTAAAGAATTAAAAATAAAACCTAAAAGCGCTAATATTTCCGGGTTGCAGGTCGCCGATCTGTTGGCTTACCCACTTTGTCGTTTTGCTTTGAGTTTTTATGACTTAAAAAGTGACAAAAGGCCCACATTTAATGAAGAAATTATCGAAATAATAAGACCTAAGATTTATAACAATGACGGCTCAATTGATGGATATGGCCTGAAACTTTTGCCTTAATGTATGAACATAAAAAAACCCCGTTTCCGGGGCAACGGCACTTATGTCCGTCCACCTTCGCTATCACGAATTGGCACAAAGATAGAAATAAATTTCCAGAGCACGATTAGAATAAATTTAAAATAGCAGGCGATTTTATACAGCAAGCACAAAATGCTGCTTTTCCTTGAACTCTTCTTTGAAAAACAATAAGCCGATACCGAATAAATCCATACTAAGCCGCACCCTGGGGTCTTTGCACAGTTTGTTCCATTCGCTTGTATGCAACAATGATTTGTGAATACCCGCTACCAAAACCGCGCTGTCGTTTTTCAGGATAGGGAGATACGCGCTGAGCCAAACCAGCCACTGTAGCGGGTCTTTGGCGTGGAATAACAGCATATCGGCTGCCGGTATTTCCGGCAAACTATTTTCCGGTGACAGATGAACAATGCTTTTGTATTGGTAATAAGCTGCGGTGCGGCTGGCTATGTTTTCGTAGCGCAAGGGAAGGTCGGGATATTCAATGAGGTAGGCGCGGTTTATGACTTTCCTATCGAGCAGTACATGCTCTATGAAGTTGTAAACAAAGGGGGAATGCGTGCCGTGGCGGCCTTTGGCCTTCCATTTATATTGCAGGTATTGTAAGACGGCGTGAATGGTCATTAACAGGGTGATTCTTTTGCAATGCGTGAGGCGGCTTCGTTCCTGCGCCACCGCTAAAGCTAAGGCGGCACGCGGTCGCAGTGACGCGAGTTTTTAACGACTAAAATGCCGCGATTTATTCAATGTAGCGTAAATCACATTTCTATCCGCTCAAATTGTTGAAAGCTATAGTCGAATTTATGTTTGTCGTCTGCGTGATGCTTTTCTTCTGATACCAGCTTCCAGTGTGTGTGGTCTATTTCGGGAAAAAAGGCATCAGCATCAGCTACAGTTGTATGTACCTTGGTTATGTACAAGCGGTCGGCGATTGGCATGGCGGCGGCGAATATTTGTCCGCCGCCTATTATAAAGCCTTCGTCCTGCGGCTCTGCCTGCAGGCGCTCTACAGCAGCATCAAGGTCATGCAGCAGTAAGACCCCTTCTGGCAACGCCAAATCACTTTTCCCTGATACCACAATATTCAGTCGGCCAGGCAAAGGCTTGCCAAGGGACTCGTATGTTTTGCGGCCCATAAGCACCGGTTTCCCCATTGTAGTGCGCTTAAAAAAACGCAGGTCTTCAGGCAGGTGCCAGGGTAGCTGACCCTGCCTGCCTATGGCATTGTTTTCGGCGGCAGCAACTATGAAGGATAATATCATGGTTAATCAGTTAAAAGGGTAATTGGGTAACAAGGTAAATAAGTTAACAGGGCAAAAGGTTAATTGGGGGATCGGTCAATATATATTAAACGGCCACAGGCGCGCTGATGGCTGGGTGGTGCTGGTAATTCTCTAACGTAAAATCTTCGTAGGTGAAAGAGAACAAATCTTTTATCGCGGGGTTTATCTTCATAGTGGGCAATGGGAAAGGCGTGCGGCTGAGCTGTAGCTTGGCCTGCTCTATATGATTGCTATAGAGGTGCACATCGCCAAATGTATGTACGAAATCGCCCACCTCCAGGTCGCACACTTGCGCTATCATCATAGTGAGCAATGCGTAAGATGCTATATTGAACGGCACACCCAGGAACACATCCGCGCTGCGCTGGTATAGCTGGCAACTAAGCCGGCCATTTGCCACATAAAACTGGAATAGTGCATGGCATGGGCTTAGTTTCATTTTGTGCAGGTCGGCCACGTTCCAGGCATTTATGATCATGCGACGGCTATCGGGGTTTGTTTTCAACTGGTGCAGCACATCCTTTACCTGGTCGTAGGTCTTGCCATCAGCGCCGGTCCAGCTACGCCACTGGTGGCCATATACCGGCCCGAGGTCGCCATTTGCATCTGCCCATTCATCCCATATCCTTACCCCATGCTCGTTGAGGTATTTTATGTTGGTATCGCCATTCAGGAACCATAACAATTCGTAGATAATAGATTTCAGGTGCAGCTTCTTGGTAGTGAGCAGCGGGAAGCCCTTTTGCAAGTCGAAACGCATTTGGTAGCCAAAGCAGCTTGTGGTGCCGGTACCTGTGCGGTCGCTCTTTTTCACGCCATTGTCCATTATGTGTTGCAGGAGATCTAAGTACGCTTGCATGAACTGAATTTGAGTTCAAAATTAAGATTATTTCCTGGTAATGATTTCAGGCATATTGGTCGGCAAGCATATTGGTCGAAAGAAGTGACTGGGTTTATATTGTTATTTTCGGTAATTTTGCAGCCAATTACATTTGCATATTTAATCTGAACAAAAAAATGAGTACAATCAGTATCAAGCTATATGAATTTGCAAGGAAGGAAATGAGTCTTTCCGAGGAAAAAGCCAAAGAGTTTGTGCAGGCAATTGATGATGTGGTAAAAGAGGATATAAAGGGCGAAAACCTAAGCGAATTAGCCACCAAGTCATTTGTAAAGGATGAAATACATATGCTGGAACTGAAATTGGAACAAACAAAAGGAGAATTGACAAAAGCAATTTTCTGGGCGGGCCTTATACAGTTCTTAGCCATAGTTGGCTCATTGTTCGGGCTTATAAATCTTATGTTACACAAATAGCCCCCCCCTTTGTTTGCAAGCACTGACTACTGTCCATTTTTTAACTTGAATAATCTAACTATGCCCGTGATCCTGCCCGTAAAAGGGATAATGCCACAAATACCCGGCAGTTGTTTTATAGCCCCGAATGCCACAGTAGTTGGCGATGTAGTGATGGGGGAAGATTGCAGCATATGGTTCAATGCCGTGGTGCGTGGCGATGTAAACAGCATCCGCATAGGCAACAAGGTAAATATACAGGATGGCGCCTGCATCCACTGCACCTACCAGAAAACAAAAACGGTGATCGGTAACAATGTATCCATAGGCCACAATGCCCTGGTGCATGGCTGCACAGTGGCCGATAATGTGCTTATAGGCATGGGCGCTATAGTGATGGACAATGCCAGCATAGGCAGCGGCAGCATTATAGCAGCAGGGGCTGTGGTGCTGGAAGGTACCGTGGTGCCGCCAGGAAGTATTTTTGCAGGTGTACCGGCTAAGAAAGTTAAAGATATAAGCCCTGAATTGCTGAAGGGTGAGGTGGAGCGGATAGCCAACAATTACCTGATGTACAGCTCGTGGTTTACAAACCCGGAATAAATAGCGCGATACAAAAGCAGGTAAATCACTTTCGGCACCAATTATATGTTCATTAAAACTATTTATCAAAGTTATGGTTTTTTCAAAAAGCCTGCTATATTTGTTCTCTAAATAAAAAACACACTCTGTATGAAAAAAATTATCCTTGCTTTTTTGGCTATGGGAACTATGGCAACAGCCAACGCCCAGGAGCCGCATAGCATTTTGCTGTATGGCGATGTTAACCTCGCTACGCAAAAAAATCCTGATGAGTCTAAAACCACCAATTGGGATGCAAACATTGGCGTTGGTTACCAATTCAACCATAACTGGACTTTGGGTATAAAACTTATGTGGGGCCAGGATGCAACCAAGGAAGGTAATACACCGGCAATAGGAATGGTGCCAGGTGAAAAAAATACAGACAACCTTTATTCAGTAGGGCCGTTCGCACGTTACTCGCATTACATAGGCAAGAGCGAAACTTTCTACTGGTACTCACAGCTTGATTTTGACTACCAGGGCGGATACCATACTAACGAAGGTAACGCAGCTACCGACAAGCATACCGGCATGTACTTAGGCATCTATCCTGCTATAGGCGCTAACGTAGGTCGCGGAATGGCTTTAAACTTCAGCATTGGCGGTATCAACTACATGTCTGACAAAAACCAGAACAACACAAACGCAACAACAGGTTTCAACCTGACTTTCGGACAAATGGTGAATGTAGGTCTTAGCAAGAGTTTTAATTGCGGCCACAAAATGCATAGCCACCATGAGCCAGGCGACGAAGTACACCGCAGGAAAGCAGAGAAGATGGAAGATGAAGATGACGCTGCACCAAAGCCAAAGAAGAAAGAAAGGAACAGGGATGATGACGAGTGATAAACTCGTGTTCTCTAAAAATATAAAACGTCCCGCCCAGTGCGGGACGTTTGCATTGTGGTAGGATTACCGGAATGTGTATAGACGGAATTCATTCCGTCTATACAACGCGCAAATGATGTATGTACATTCTGCAAAATAGATAATGAACCGCCATATAAATAGTAAAATAAACATCCCCCTAACCCCCTTCGCTCCCGCACAAGGCCTGCCCGCAAGGGGGGGAATTACCATCACGAGAAATCAGCTTCGACTCAACAATTTGACAATTTTGATAGGGGTTAGTTATAACATGATTATCACTCCATTTTCTGTATGAATAACTGGCGGGTAGCGGCATTGCGGCTGTCTTGCCAGAGAAAATAAATATCGCCATTATAGACCTTTACATTTTCAGCAAATGGCCGCTGAATGGGGATCTTTATGCCTGATACCGTTCCGTCGAGGTACAACTCCTCTATGGTTTGTGCAGCCTGGTTATTGTACCGGTGTAGATACATTTTGTTCCTGGCCACATCCTGTATTATTTCAAACTTTTGAGATTGCTTCCATTCAAAACTGATCTTGCAGCTGTCAATGGGCCTGCCAGATAAGTTGAAGTTTACGATGCGGCTCTTAAAGAAATCAAAAACGGATAGTGTATCCGAATTAATGAACAAGGGGATATTGATGTGTGCGAATGAGCCCCGGTCCCATTTTTTACGCAATAGTTCCATCTTTGTTGCTTCATGGAAATTGCCGGCCTCCAGGAGCGCCATTATCTCCAGGTATTCCTGGAAGCTTGCGTAGGCCACGTCCCTTTCTTCAAACCGGGCTATTGTGCGGAATTCGTTGTCATCTTTTTCTATCATGCCATACACTACCCTGAACTTCATTTTGTCGCTGAGCCTGTAATACATATTGCCTTCTACTTCGCGCTCGCACTGCTGCAGGCCCGGTAGCAGGTTGATATTGTAGGGCTTTTTTAGGGAAATTGTGGTATCTGTAAGCGTTATGGGATAAAATTCGTCTTTGCAAACGCAGTAGTAATTACCTACGCAGCTATGGAATACAGATAAGGGTTCTTCCGGGCATTTTATTGACGAAAGAACATCGCCATGATGGTTTAACAAGAATATTTTAGCTTTCCCGCCATTGCTGCCGCTATATGTTGCGGCCAGTATATTATCGCCTGCAAAATCATAGTCAACTACATACTCATTGAGTGCATTGAGCAGCCTGCTTACCCGGTTCCCGCTAACTGTGGCCGAACTGAGATTTACTACCAGGGGTTGCAGGGCGATGGTGGGCACGGGAGAATAAATAGTATCGGGCTGGTAGCCGGGGCAGAGTGCCAGCATATAGCCCGATCCGTTAAACAAGCCGAACGAAAGGGCTGCATAGCCTGCGCTATCGCTTTTGGAAAGCGGGTTGCCGTATTTATCAATTACAGTAACATTGTTTAGCGGTACATAGGTGCTGGCGTCGGTAAACCGGATGATAACTTTGTCCTGTTGTGCAGACGACAACAGGGAAGCGATAAGACAGACTACGAGCAGGACAGGCCGAAGCTTCATATTCGTTATTGCAAAAAATGACCAGTTCCCAATCCTTACACAGCGACTACTATATAGACGGAATTTGCGCCACAAAACTTGGGTTAGCTGGCAGAATTTTCACCGGATTTGTAATATTATGTAGAATTTCACGTTAGCTTTGTCGAGATAGCAAATAATATGAAGGTATATTTTACGCTTTTATTTACACTTTTATCGGCGGCGGCTTGGTGCCAGAAAGATTCTACGGTAATTGATACTGCTGTAAGGCACGCCACTTATGAGCGCCATTCTACGATGGCTACCATTTCCACGGGGTTTGTAGATGCCTACCGGCAAAATTACACATTACCGGCAGGATTTGAGAAAGGCAATACTTCGGGCTTCGACCATATAAACGCTAAACTGGAATACGGCTTTTATAAGAATGTAAGCCTTGCTGCTACTTTCGGATACGATGCATTTGTGTATAACTTCAAACAGGACTATACGGGCAACACAGGCGCATTTACCCGCAACCGGGCCGATGTAATGCGGATATTCAGCGGCGGGGTTACAGCTTTTTATCATTTAAGGAAGTACATTCACGTAAGGCATTTAGACCCCGTTGTAGGGCTTGGGCTTTCGTTGAACAACATCCGGCACAGCAACTTTCCGCAGGGCGATAGCACGGTGATAAAAATTGACCATACGGTATCTCCGTACCTTAAAGCAGGAGCACGTTACTATATCTCCAGCAAATTCAGCCTTTTCGGAGATATAGGGTTCGACCAGCAGTACCTGTTTAGTGTGGGCTTTTCCTGCCGTTTCTTTACTAAGATTCATGGGATTTAGCGGATGATAGGATGCACGTATAGATTGAAGCAATTTCCCCCTACTCCTTCACAAACTTCCTCACTTCAGCGCCGTTTATTTTAATGAAGTAAACACCCGCCGGCATATCTGAAATATCTACACGGGCATTTTCAGTATTAAACGCATTTGTAAACACTGTTTCGCCAATAATGCTGGTAATAGTAACTTGATTGATGGGGCTGCTGGCCGATATAGTTAACTCTTGTGTGGCCGGGTTTGGGAATACAGAAATTTTCTTTGTTGCAAGGGTTTCAGAAGGCACTCCTTCTCCCAAGAAAGGATTGAACTTTGCAAGAAAAACGCTTGAGGTGGAACCATCATGTAGCTCATCACTTCTGATCTGCATGTCAAGGCTGGAGAAAAACCCCGTTACATAAATATTGTTGCCAGAGGCATCTACGGTTATTGCCATTCCCCTATCGTCCCTCGCTCCTCCGGCACTCGCTGCCCAAAGCACACTGCCAGCGCCGCTATACTTGGCTATTAAAATATCATATCCACCCGAGGTAGTAAGGGTGTAAGCACCAATGGTAATGGTGCCGCCCGACCAGGGCGCCCAAGGGTCGTTAAGCTCTCCTGTCATAAATATATTACCTGCTGCATCGCAAGCCAAGGAAGCTAAACCACAACTACCATTCGCATCCCTTGCCCATAATACATTGGCAGCCGAATCAAGCTTAACCAGGAACAGAGTACTGGTACCGGTAGGACTAACTGTTGGAGCCCCAACCAGTGTGTCAGTATCAAATACCTCTGTTCCCGTAAAGGAACCTCCAATAATAACATTGCCGGATGCGTCACAAACAATAGACGATACCTTAGCTGCAGCATCGCATAATTTTTCCGCTAATAGCAGGTTGCCTGAACGGTCATATTTTGCCAGGTAAATGCTTGGATCAATAAGGGTGTCGCTGCCAAATATCATGTATGCACTGGTATTGTTACCTGCTATATATACGTTACCTGCAACATCTGTTGTCACTACATTGGCGTAATCTTCGCTCCGCCCGCCTTTACTCTGTTTCGCCCAAACAACGTTTCCGGCAGAATCGAACTTTGTCAAAAATACATCGTAGGCAGTGTCTGCGGTATTTCTTAAGGTATCGGCGCCAAATATAAGCCCACCACTTCTAAAAAAACCGGTCACATACACATTTCCAGCGGCATCTGTTTTTACAGCGGTTCCATACACAAAGCTGGTATCGGCTGTCAGTGCAGTTTTTGCCCACCTTACGTTACCTGATGTATCGTACTTCACTAAGAACATATCAGTGGCGTAGTTTGGATTGCTCCCTGTAGTGAGCAGTGCGGTGCCAAAGATAACGGTGTCGAATGTGAACCCACCCGTGATATATACACCACCATAAGCGTCAGTGGTTACCGAAAGAGCAGCATCTCCCACTCCGATGGAATTCCTTGCCCACTTCACGTTTCCAAGCGCGTCATACTTAACCAAAAAAACATCATCGATCATCGACGAACTAAAATTCCAAATTGTATCGGAGCCAAAAACAATGTACGGCCCAGAGAAAACCCCGGTTATGTAAACATCTCCATTGGCATCAACAGCAGCCGAGTTCGAATAACCGTCAGAACCGATGCCCTGACGACCCCACTGCCAAGCCTGGCCATGAACAAAAACCGGGAATAAAAGCAATAGGCATAAAAAGCTCTTCATATCCGATGTTGTATAATAAAGGTAACAATTTATTGTTTCACAAACTTTCTCACTTTTGTGTTGTTTATTTTAATGAAGTAAACGCCAGGAGGGAATAAGATTTAAACAAATTTTCGTAACTTTAAGTGTGAAAAAAAGCAAGCAAATACCACTTGATTTCATCATTGATAAGCTTACCAATTCTATTGAAAATATCCTCACCGGAGATAGTTTTCATACGGATGTTGCATTGGTATCGGCTGCCGATTTGAAAAGTGTATCAAAGAAAAGTGGCTGGATGTTTGACTGGAAGTATGAATTAAAACAACCTGAACGGGAAGTTTATAAACTCACTATTGTAAACAATTCGACTATCATTCAGGGACTTATTAGCTTGGAAATACGAAGTGACCATGTATATATGCACCTTATTGAAAGTGCGCCTTTTAATAAAGGGAAAATGAAGGTTTATGCCGGCGTACCGGGGAATTTGATTGCTTTTGCCTGTCGTTTATCGTTTCAGAGAGGCTTTGAAGGAAATATTTCTTTCTTTTCAAAAACACAACTTGTAACGCATTATATAAAAACTTTAGGAGCATTCCATTTTGGTGGCCGTGTAATGATAATTGATACAAATGCAGCCCGCGTGCTAATTGATAAATATTTTAAAAACCAAATTTTATGAAATACAGCAGAAAAAATGAGCTTGATGTTGATTTTATTGGTGGTCAAGAGCCATTGACAAAAGAAGAAGAAAAGGCTATTAGCGATTATATCAAGGCAAAGAAAGCCCAATCAGTAAAGGTAATTCCAGTGCGAAAGAAACGAAGTATAAAACGCGAAAAATCACTAGCATGAAATAGCTGTGCACTTTCCGTTTCGTGACGCTCGCCTTACATAAATTGCTTAATCATGTTTATTGCAGTTTCCCAGTCAATCCCACCGGCAGGGTTTTCATTTAATGCCTGTAACCTGGACAAAACTTCTTCTTTCTGCCATTCCGGTACATCATCATTAAACGCCTCTGGCAATTTGACCATTTGTTAAATCATGTCAATTAGTTATCTGAAAAACGCTCTTTAAATATTAGCTGGGATAAAACAATAAATAAGACAAATACAACCAGGAAAAAGCCATTCCTTTTTATTAAACCCAAGTAAAAATCAGAATTGTTGCCTTTGTTCTTCCGAGCTATAAATAAAAATAAAGTAACCAAAACAAAAAAGAGTGAAAAGCATAGCATAAAGTGAGCACCAGGCCAACGTAAAACCTCAAAAATCATTGCCACTACCGACAAAGAATATAGGAACCCCAAAGCTATAGACAATATTCTTTTTTTAACACTAATATCCCGATAAGCAGATAACTTGAAGGTGTTGTTAAACCCAATGTTATTTACGATACATATATTGGTGTAGAAGTACAACATTGACAGCAAGCCACCACTGGCAAGTACAAAAGGAGGACTTACCCCTGCTGTTATGGCAAAGAGAGTTGCAATAATAAACAATGCCCATAGGGCCGTTTCAAAAGTCCTCATGATGTCTAAAACATTGGCTCATTCTCCCAAAACTAATACCCAAAAATCTCCGTCAGTGTCAGCTTCTTCACAGGCCCTACTTTCTGCACATCTTCCGGGTTCAGTTTTTTCTCTGAGGCTACTATGCAGTAGGTGTATGGCTTGTTGGCCATGTTGTCGTCGTGGAATTTTTTCAGGTCGGCATAGCCCAGTTTGTCGGCATTTTCATAGATACTCTTGCGTATGTCTTCGCTTAGCCCCCTGCGCTCTGCGGCAAGGTAGTTATAGATAACGTCATCTTCGGTGATGCGCTCTGTCTCTATTCCTTTTTTGAGTTCTGAGCGGGCAGCCAGCATATTGTTCTCTACCGATGGCAGGTCGTTCAGCAGCTCATTCATCGCCTTAATTGACTCATTGAATTTATCGGCCTGGCAACCTACATAGGCTTGCACAAAGTAAGGGTCTTCTTTCTTTTCGGGGGTTATTACATTAGAGTTGGTAGAGTAGGCCAGCGCCTTGCTTTCGCGTATAGTCTGGAATACAAGCGAACCCATGCCGCCGCCAAAATAGTTGTTGAACATATTTATGGCGGGTTGTTTTGCGGGGTCGTAGCCGGGTATATTACGCACCCAGCGTATCTCGCTTTGCACCATGTCGTAATCGGCAAAGAGCACCTGTGTTTGCGCCTGTGTGGTGTAGGCGAACACCTTGGCAGCAGGTGCTGGCTTAAACATTTCCGGCATGGTATGCACGCCTTTCAGCGAGGTAGTAAGACCCGCTAAAGACGAAGGCCCGTAATACAGTATCCTGTGGCTATAGCCCGACAGGTTGTGCAGTATGCTCACCAGTTCTGCGCTGCTGAGGTTTTTTAGCTCGTCATTGCTCAGTACATTGTTGAAAGGATTGCCTGCACCAAAGCGGGCATAACTCACCAGCCCCGACATGATAGCCCCTTTGTTGTTCTTGGCATCTGCCCGGCTTTTGCTGATGCGGGCCTTTAATGCGGTAAGCGCATCATCATCGGGTTTGCAATTGTTCAGCACATCTTCCAGCAGGGCCACGGCCTTATCAAAATTTTCCTGCAACCCTTCCAGGCTGATGGTGGTATATTCATTTTCCACCCTCATATTGAAGCTGCAGGCAAGCTTGTAAAACTCCTTAGAAATATCTTCGGCGCTCTTTTTATCCGTGCCTAAGAATTGCAGGTATTGCCCGGCTATGGCTATCTTCTTATCGTTCCAGGAACCCAGCTTGTAGCGATAGCTCATCCTGAACAGGCCATTCTCATCGTTATGCACATAGAGTATCTCTGCAGGTCCCAGGTTGCCCTTTGTAAGGTCTTTGTTATAGTCCACCCACACCGGTTTCAGGGGGTCAACCGGCATGTTGATCACATTCTTCACAAATTGCGACTGGGAGTTCCTGTTCGTTTCTACGGGGGTAATTGGCGGCTTCACTACTTTCACTACATTCTTATCCTCGCCCTTGCGCTTATAAACAACCACGTAGTTTTCCTGGAAATATTTATTGGCAAACTCCATGATGTCTTTCTTAGTCAGCTTAGACAAGCGGTCGGTATAGGCAACATCATCCAGCCAGTCTTCTTCGCCGGTGAATGCCCCCATCAATGCAGATGCCCGCGAGCCATACTTTTCATTTTGCTGCATCATCGCCTTTTTCTGGTTATTTACAATAGACACCAGTAGGTCGTCGTCAAAATTCCCTTTTTTAAGATTTTCTATTTCTCCCAGCATCAACGTTTTTACATCTTCCAGGTTTTGCCCCAGGGTGGGCGTGCCTTGTAGGTTCATGTAGCCATAGTCAATAAGCACCTCCGCGCTGGCAAATGCGCGCAGCAGTTTTTGTTTTTTTACCAGGTTCAGGTCTATGAGCCCAGCGCGGCCATTTGTGAGTATCTGCCCCACCAGGTCGGCAAGGAGTGCGTCTTTGGAGTGTACCCCTGGCAGCCTATAGCCTATGGCCACAAACTCTGCATCCGGCCCGTTCACCTCTTTTACAATTGGTGCAGTTATAGGCGCTTCTGGCTGAAAGGTATATTTAGGCACAGGCTTTGACTCTAACGATGAGAAGTAAGTCTCCACTTTTTTTATCATCACATCAGGGTCAAAATCGCCGGCTACTATTATGCCCATATTGTTAGGCACATAATAAGTGTTGAAGTACTTCCTGATCTCCAGCAGAGAGGGGTTTTTCAGATGCTCTATGGTGCCAATGGTTGTTTGCTTGCCATAGTTGTGGTTCAGGAACAGGTTGGCCAGCATCAGTTCTTCTACTTTCCGGCCGTCATTGTCCAGGCCACGGTTCTTTTCTTCATACACTGCTTCCAGCTCGGTATGAAAGATACGGAAAACAGGATCGTGAAAACGCTCTGCCTGCACCTTCATAAATTTATCCACTGCATTTGCGGGAATGTCTTCGGTATAAACTGTTTGCTCAAAAGAGGTAAATGCGTTTGTGCCCTTTGCCCCTATAGACGACATCATTTTATCATACTCATTGGCTATAGCAAACTTAGCCGCCAGACCCGATACCGAATCTATGCGGTGGTATATCTCCTTGCGTTTTGCATCGTCTTTTGTGTGGTTGTATTCTTCATATAGGGCGCTTACCATGTCCAGCATGGGTTTTTCCTTGCTCCAGTCCAGCGAGCCATAGTTCTCGGTGCCTTTAAACATCATGTGCTCCAGGTAGTGGGCCAGCCCGGTATGATCTGCCGGATCCGTCTTACTGCCTGCTTTTGTAGCAATGAACACATGCATTCTCGGTTCTTTATTCGATGGGCTCAATATCACCGTCATGCCGTTCTTCAGGGTATAGAACCGTGCCTTCATGGGGTCGTTGGTTACATACTTGTAGGTATATCCGGCAGATTTGCCTTCACTCCAGGCGTACTTGCCATCGGTTTCCTTGCCATGCAGGGACGCTGAAATGAGCAAAAGGGAAAGAAGGAACGAAGAAATTTTGAGCGCTTTCATAAGTCAACATTTTATAAGCTGTCAAAATATGATTTTTTTATGAAAGGACATAAACCCGGTGTGTTAAAACTGTACTTGCGAGGGGTAAGTTTGTAAGTTTTGACCGATAGGTTGCAAACCACGCGAGCGATGGGCATCGCCCATCGCT
>JABDBX010000042.1 GCA_013288445.1 Bacteroidota bacterium | reverse complement strand
ACCTGGCGCGGGGCGGAAGGCTCATTAATATACTCTCTGTTCTACCGTTTGTCTTTAAGCCAAACAGGGTACCCCGGTCATGGATCAGGTTAAACTCTACGTACCGGCCCCTTCTTATTTCCTGCCACTCCACTTCACGCTCGCCAAATGCTATATCTTTTCTTCTTTCTACTATCGGTAAGTAGGCAGGCAAAAAAGCATTCCCATTAGTTTGCTGAAAAGCAAATAGCCTTTGCTCATCTTCGTCATTTTTTGGGCGCAGGTAATCATAAAAGACGCCACCTATGCCACGCATTTCATCGCCCCTATGCTTGTTTACAAAATAAGCGTCACATTGTTTTTTGTACTCAGGGTATAACTGGTCTCCAAATGGGTCCATTGCATTTTTCAGCGTACTGTGAAAATGTTTTGCATCTTCTTCAAAAATGTAATTAGGAGTAAGGTCGCTACCCCCGCCAAACCAGCAATCCAGGCGCTTGCCTTCCTTGTCATATAACTCGAAATACCGCCAGTTAGCATGCACAGTAGGCACAAAAGGGTTTCGCGGATGAATAACCAAAGACAAGCCACAAGCAAAAAAATCACTTTCCACCACACCAAAAGCCTGTTGCATGGCGGCAGGTAAAGCGCCGGATACGACAGATGTATTAACGCCGCCTTTTTCAAACACTTTCCCGTTAGCAATGACCCTCGTCTTACCACCGCCGCCTTCAGGCCGCTCCCATTTGTCTTCTATGAATTTTGCCTTGCCATCCATGCCTTCCAGCCCGGCACAAATAGTGTCTTGCAGACCATGTACGTATTTTACGAATTGCTCTTTTACACTCATTGCATTTACATTATCGTGTATAACTTACAGTAAAATTATCCACCAATTGCCCCGGTCTTTAGACCGGGGACTGTTAATAGTCTGAATAGGCTTTAGCCAAAACCAAATAACACAATTTTTCCTGCACGAGCAATTTCGGCTAAAGCCTATATACTCCAAATTCTACCCCGGTCTAAAGACCGGGGCTACTATAAAGTGTCACTTGTTATACACCCACCAATTTTTATTTTTAAGTCTTGGTATGGGCAATTTTACTTTTTTATTTTCCACTTTTTAATTTTTAAACGTATTCCTTTACCGCATCCACAAAAGCCCTTGCATGGTCCACCGGCACATTAGGTAGTATTCCGTGTCCCAGGTTGGCTATATAGCGGTTTACACCAAATGCATCTATCATCTCCTTTACTTCTTTCTTTATCTGCGGTATAGGCGCTAACAACTTAGACGGGTCAAAGTTGCCTTGCAATGTGATATTGTTTCCAGTCATTTCACGTGCCAAGGCAGGAGTCACTGTCCAGTCGAGGCCGAGCCCTGACGCGCTACCTTTGCTTAGCTGGGCCAATGCATACCAGCTACCTTTGGGAAACAAAATTACAGGCGCATCTTCGCTTACTGCGTCTGCAATCTGCGTTAGGTATGGAGCTGCAAAAATATTAAAATCTGATGGGCTCAGCATACCACTCCAGCTGTCAAACACTTGCACTGTATCTGCCCCCGCACGCACTTGTGCTTTCAGGTATTTAATAGTTACGTCAGTGATCTTCTGTAGCAGTTGATGAGCCAGTTCCGGCTGCGTGAAGCAGAATTGCTTTGCTTTGTCAAATGTCTTACTGCCCTTACCCTCCACCATATAGCAAAGCAGTGTCCAGGGAGCGCCGGCAAAACCTATCAGCGGCACGCGCCCGTTCAGTTCTCTTTTTGTGAGCGCCAGGGCTTTCATCACATAGTCTAGCCGGTCCTCTGTTTCACCGGTTATCAGCGCGTCAATATCTGCTTTGTTTTTTATTACTTCCGGCAGTACTGGCCCTCTGCCTTCTTCCAGCAGCACGGTCATACCCATGGCCTGTGGTATCACCAGTATGTCCGAAAAAATAATTGCGGCATCCACTCCCACCTGGTCCACCGGTTGCAGTGTTATTTCACAGGCGAGCTCGGGCGTCTCTACCCTGGTAAAGAAATCATACTTCTCCCTGAGCTTTATATAATCCGGCAAGTACCGGCCAGCCTGCCGCATCATCCATACCGGGGGGCGCGATACTTCTTCGCCTCTCAGCGCTTTCAGAAAAAGGTTATTCTTTATTTCTTGCATCAGTTCTATTGTTCAGGTGGTTTCACTATGCGTGAAAATAATTTATTGCGTCATCTACTACATTCTCTTTCGACGGCGTTTCGCTCAACACTATTTTATTAGCGGAATATTTTTTTATTGCTTCTGCTGTACTACCCCCAATTGCAAATAAAACACAGGTAGAACCCGGAGTATTGACCGAAAAAAAGCTGCTTGCACCGCTAGGGCTAAAAAACAAAATGCCGGAATAACTTTTTTCTACCACATGCGGAGTTTCTATCGTTTCATAAACCACCATCTCGTGCACCGAAACCTCATCAGCACGCAGCAGATCAGGCAGAATGTCCATGCGCTTGTCGCCGCAAAAGAAAACCACTTCAAGAACGTTATCGGCAAGTATCACTTCTGCAAGTTCGGCGGCGCTGTTAGCCATTCCTTTTATTGCAGTTTCCGAAAAACTTTCCATCACCGCATTCTTCGTAGCGTTGCCTATGCAGTATATATTCCAGGCAGCTTCAGATAAGAGCACTATATCTGCGATAGCATTTACGGCATTGGCACTGGTAAATACCGCTGTTATCGGCAGGTCACGAAGTTCCATCAATTCGGGTTCCATGTCCGCAGTGGCGTAATTCACACGAATAAACGAGAGGGCATCAAGTTCCATGCCCCGCTTCTTCGCTTTGTCTATGAGCGGTCCGTCAAGGGCTATCGTGCTTAATAGTGTTATCTTATCGCTCATTGCCTGAATCCGTCTAAAATTTTCTGGCCACCATTTTCCAAAAGCTCTTTGGCTGCCATTGTGCCTAAATTACTTGCTTCGGTTTTGGCGGTTGTTTTAGTTATTTCTTTCTTCTGTTGTCCATCGGTACTTAAGATATTCCCCCTGAAATGTATGGAATCTCCTACCACTTCCGCCAAAGCACTTATAGGGGTGGAGCAGCCCCCCATTAATGCCCGCAAAAAGTCGCGCTCTATTTGGGTACACAACGCGGTATCGGCATCATGAAAGTGAGTACAGGCGTCAATGCAGTATTTATCCGCATCCCGGCACACCACAATAATTGCACCCTGTGCAGGAGCCGGAAGCATCCAGTCCAGCTCAATTGCATTTTCAGGTCGCAGCCCTATTCGCTCCAATCCTGCAGCAGCAAAAATAGCACCGCTCCAGTTGGCCTCCTGCACTTTGCGCAGCCGAGTGTTCACATTTCCCCGCAGGTTCTCTATGTGATCGTTAGGGAAGCGGTTCAGCCATTGTGCCTTGCGCCTTATGCTGCTGGTAGCTATAACCCGCAAAGCAAATGCCTTGGAGAACGAAGAATCCGTTTTAGGTACCAGTAAGTCTTTATACGAAGCCCTGGGCAACACCGCAGCCTGTATTATGCCTTTGGCCATTTGCGTAGGTACATCCTTCATCGAATGTACTGCTACATCTATATCGCCACTTAGCAATGCAATGTCTAATGCCCTGGTGAATATGCCTTGCACGCCTATTTCGTAGAGTGGTGTTTTAAGGTCGGTATCGCCTTCACTTTTTATATAGACGAGTTCGGCCTCATAACCCTGCTGGCTGAGCAGGCTTTTAACCGTTTCTGCCTGCCATACGGCCAGTTGGCTTTCGCGGGTACCTATGCGGATCACCTTATCCATGCTTAAGCAATGTAATCGTTTATGGCTTGTATGTAGTTGCAGCCTAAAGTATTGTTCTGGCGTATTTTGGTAGCCAGCGAGTTGATCACTTTCTGTATCTTCTCTTCATCGATAGCTACGCCACCTTCTGTGCAAAAAGCATCCTGCTCATTCAGCAACTGCGGATCTATATTTATTGTTTTTAGCTTGCTCTTAACTTCTTTAAGCACCGGCACATGCTTGCGCATATCGTACCAGTCGGTAAACTCACTTATAAGCTCATTGATAATAGCCACGGCTTTAGGAACTTCTGCCTTGCGCAGGTGCAGTGTCTCGTCCTTTATTTTCGATAGTGTATCCACATCTACAAATGTGATGCCGGGCAATATCCGCGCAGCAGGGTCCACATTGCATGGAATAGAAAAATCAATAACCAATTTGTCGCCCTTGCCTTCCAGGTGTTTTTTCAGTATCACCGGGTCGGTAGCGGTTGTTGATAAAAGTACAATGTCGGCATCATCCAGCTCATTTTCCAACTGCTCCATTGGCGCACTCTTCAGGTCCAGTTCGGAAGCAAGGTCTGCGGCTGTTTTTTCCGTACGGTTGATTAAGGTAATGTTGTTAGTGTTCAGGTAATCCACCAGATTACGGCAGGTGTTCCTGCCTATTTTCCCGGTGCCCACCAATACTATCTTCTTGTCGGCGACAGCGCTCGCCGGTATGCTTCCGGTAGCAGGGTCTGTGAGTAAATGTCCGGTAGAAGGGCATTTCATTTCCGGTGTAAGCGTAGGACCTTCCACGTATTCCCTTATGTACTGCACGGCTGCAAATGATACCGATACAGTGCCACTGCTAAGCGCGGTATGTGTTTTTACAGCTTTTGAAGACTGTAATACCGAATTAACAAGCCGCTCCATAAAAGGGCCAATGAACCCGCTGCCCTTGGCATGTTTCACCGCATTTTTTATCTGGCCAAGTATTTCGTAATCGCCCAATATCTGCGAATCCAGCCCTGCTGCTACATGAAACAAATGCTCAATAGCCTTTTGGCCACTTTTGGTATAAGCAATACCCGACAATGTGGCCTCATCACCGAGGCTTGCTGTACAAAGTAACCCAGATAAGCTGGCTGCATTGGGTGCAAATCCATATATCTCAGTGCGGTTACAGGTGGACAGTATAAAAAATTCATTAACGCCATATTCATGCGCTACAGACAATATCTGTGCGTATTGACCCTCATTAATTGCAAATACCCCCCTGACAGAAGCATCTGTTTTTTTATAGTTGACGCCCAGTACCCGAAAATCATGAATATTTTGCCTGTCTTTGCTATACATCTGTGTGGTAAAAAAGCTGGTTGCAAAGGTACTTGCATAACTTCCGCTACTGTAATTTTCATGTCATGGCTTCGTCATTTTAGCCTATGATTTATATCAGGAAATTCATTTACAGGGCTTTGCGTGGCCTCCCGTTTGGTCGCATTTAACATCTACATCGGGCAATATCTTATTTATTTTTATGGCACTGATATTTCTCTCGGAATGGCTAACAAAGTAGTTCCCCGCATGTGCAGAATTTTATTTTGTTATCGTCGCCCGGATGAGTATTTTTAGGAGAAATATTTCTAAATGAAAACGGTCGTTTT
This sequence comes from Bacteroidota bacterium, assembly GCA_013288445.1. Lineage (GTDB taxonomy): Bacteria > Bacteroidota > Bacteroidia > Chitinophagales > Chitinophagaceae > Nemorincola. The sequence goes on along the minus strand of JABDBX010000042.1, from coordinate 16,818 downwards.
TCTCTTTGTAATTATGCTGTCGTTACCGTCATTTTTTTGCCTCGCACAGGAAGGTGGCTCCATCCTTGAGCGCAAAAAGCAGCGGCAAATTCAATTGGAACAAAGCAGGGCTTTATTGCCAAAACCTGCCGACAATGCGGCGGCCGTTCAGCCGACTGTAAATACCAGCGCGCATACTGTAGCCACAGCCAAACCCCGTGATACTGCAAAAACTGCTACCGCACCAAAATCAAAGAGCAATGTAGCAAAAAGTGACACCACAGCCAAAAAGCCAAAAGTTAAACCAAGCGCCAAAGTTGCCGCCGAAACAAAACCGGTAAAGACCTCTAATGCCGGTATAGATACTAAGCCGTTGCCCAAACCCAAGCCCGAAGCCAAGCCAGTGGCCAGCATAAGCGCGGTCGATGAGACCGGCCCGCTGGTGCTCGTAGGGCAAATAAAAGGGCCAAATACGCTGCGTGAGTTAATGCTTACCAATGCAAGGCTGATACCACAGGAACTGGACTATAGCGTGGTTGGATTTACCTTTTCCATGCATTCGGGCGATAAAAGCTGGGGGCCAGTAACCGTTACGGGAGCCGCATTCACCCCAGAGATCAAGGAAACCATGAACGACTGGGACGCAGCAAATACAACCATCACAATTGACAATATACGACTCAGAGCCAATGGACAGGAAGTAAAAGGCAGGCCGATCACTCTGAGATACGACAATTGATCGCTAACCTTTGTCAACTGAATAAGTACCGGGGCCTAAAAACAAAAGGCCAGCAAATGCAATGCCTAACTCTATCGCATGAGCAGCTTCTTGTATGCCACCGCCCGAACCAAACTGGGTTAATGAAGCGACAACAAAGTTAACGATCATCAGCAGGCACACCACCCTGAACCACAGCCCCAGCACGCAGAACAACCCACCTATTGCCTCGGTGGCAGCACACATAAAGCCCCAGAACACGGGAAAGAAGTGAATATGTAGTACACCCATAGAGTGGCCAAGTCCTTCCCATTTTTCCGGTCCGCCGGTTAGCTTGGGCAGGCCGTGCACTATCATCATTACTCCCAGCCCGGCACGCATAATGAACAAGCCGAAATTTGGGTAACTACCAAGTTTAGAGAAAAGAGCCATGTTTGTAGAATGGTTGATTAGTCATCATAAAGATAGGGGGCTTTTTCAAAATAACCGCTCAACTGTACTTGTCAATGGATAAATTTGTAAGCCTTTTTTTAGTGGAATCATCGAAGAACTGTCATGGTGAGCCCCGTCGAACCATGACATGCTGAAACTATGTTTGAAGCCAAATCGGAGTTAAGTACCTAAACTATCCCTTGCACGGAATGAAACGGCGATGGGCATCGCCCATCGAACTGAAAGGGCACAAGGCTCAATCCAGCCGCTTAGGTTTCCACTGCAGATCGGTAAATTTCTTGCGGCGGAGCAGAAAATAATCCCACACTATGCTGCGGCGATATATGCCCTCTTCGTTCCGGCGAATGATAAGCTTTTTTATGTCCCGCCTGCGTTGCAGCCACTTGCCCATGTCGCGGTAAAAATGGAAGTGCGCTTTCAGAATAGTAAGCGTTTGTTTGCCATTACCGGTAAGCAACAGCCTCAAGCCTGCCACACCGTCCAGTACCAGCCGCAGCGGAAACAGCCATAAAAGCTTGGAGCCTTTTTCGTTTTTTATAAGCAGTACCAGGTTATTCCTGAAGTTGTAATACAATTTTTGCGGGCTACCGTAGCTGATAACGCTACCCCCAACATGATACACCAGCGATTTGGCAATATATCCTATTTTGTACCCCGCATTCTTCAGGCGCCAGCACAGGTCCACCTCTTCCATGTGCGCATAAAAGTCGCTGTCCAGTCCGCCCACTTTTTCATAAAGATCGGCACGCACCACCAAGCAGCCGCCCGACGCCCAGAATACTTCAATATTATCCTCGTATTGGCTATTGTCTTTTTCTATGTCGAAGAAAATTCGCCCACGGCAAAAAAGATAACCGTAGTTATCCATGAAGCCCCCACCTGCACCTGCGTATTCAAAGCATTCCCTGTCACGCCAGTAGCGTATTTTGGGTTGGCAGGCGGCCAGCATTGGGTCGCGCTCCATAGCCTGGTGTAGTGGAGGGAACCAGCCCTCGGTAACTTCAAAATCAGCGCTGAGCAGGATGAAGTATTTGGCCTTTATTTGTTTCAGGGCCTCGTAATAGCCATTCGCAAAGCCATGATTAACGGCAATTTGCAGCGTTTTAACCGAAGGAAAATTGGTTTGCACATATTGCAGCGTATCGTCGGTCGATGCATTATCGGCCACGATCACCTCATAGCCGGTATGCGCCTCCTCAACGATCTTTGGCAAAAACAGCTCATGCCACTTAGCGCCATTGTAGCTTAAAATTACAACGGCAGTATCCTTATGGCATTCTATCATAGCGGGATTGGTGCTATTGATTATTTGTAGGTTGGTTCGTAAAGGGTATTGCCCGGCACGGTTATATTATCGTTCTTCTGGTACTTGTGCTCATACAGGTTGTAGCAGCCAGACCATGCAAATATAAAAAAGCCGAAGAAGCTCAATAAGAATAAAAAGCGCGATTTAGAAGGTTTGTTAAGTTCTATATCTCCCTGGTTATCCAGTTCCGTTCCGTGATTATTATGTTGGGTATCCATGAATTTTAAGTTTCCAGGGCAAAAATAATAGTAATTCCTTCAAAATCATAATATTTTTACGTTCCTTTCGTTATCGGGAGGGAGAACGTCATGCGGCAGTATTTAAACTGGAAAACATATCTTGCTATTATTGCACTTTTTATAGTGGGCGCATCGCTTTACTATACCAGCCAACTGGCCGGAAAACTGGCAGATGAGGAAAAGAAAAAGGTGGAGGAGGTGGCCAATGCCCTGAAAACTGCCACTACTTCAAAAAATGTGCAGGAAACTGCGTTTGCAAGCAATATCATAGAGCAAAATACTTCCATTCCCTTCATTCTCACCGACGATAGCGGCAGTATCGTGGATTCCAAGAATATCGATACCGTACACTCGCTTACCCCACAAAGTAAAATAGTACAACAGAAACTTGAAGTATTTAAAAAGCTGCACCCGCCCATTGTGGCCGATTATGGCACCGGGAAAAATTATGTGTATTACGGCGAGTCTTACCTGCTCACGCAACTCCGGTACTTTCCCTATGTGCAACTGGCCATCATTATTCTTTTTCTTATAGTGGTACTCATTGCACTGAGCACGGCACACCGTAGCCTGCAAAACCAGGTATGGGTGGGGCTTTCCAAAGAAACAGCCCACCAGTTGGGCACCCCCCTCAGCTCTATAGAGGCATGGCTGGAATTGCTCCGGGACGATGATTCCCGCGACACACACACGGAAGCGGTCATAGAAATGCAGAAAGACCTGGACCGGCTGAAATTAGTGGCCGACCGGTTTGGCAAGGTGGGCAGCGCACCCCAACTGGAAGAGGAAAACCTGGTGACCCGCCTGGAAAGCATAGTGGGCTATATGCAGAAAAGAACGCCGCAAAAAGTGATCATCAGCCTGCACCATAAAGAGGCCGACATACCCGTGAACATCAGCGGTCCGCTCTTCGACTGGGTTATGGAAAACCTCATACGCAATGCACTTGACGCCATGGGCGGCCAGGGCAAAATAGACATTACCATATACAACCATCCCCAGCACGTATGGATAGATGTGCAGGACAATGGCAAGGGCATACCCAGCTACCAGGTAAAGAGGGTATTTGCCCCCGGCTTCACCACCAAAAAGCGCGGCTGGGGCCTGGGACTCTCGCTTTCCCGCCGCATAGTAGAAAAATACCACCACGGCTCCATATTCGTTAAGCATAGCGAGGTGGGCAAAGGGACTACGTTCAGGATAATTCTCAGACGATAAACCCCCTGCGCCGAAGGAAACTATTCTAAAAATGAAATCTATTGACAGGCAAACTAATCATCTATTTTTTGCTTTTCAGGTTCCGCGTGATGAGTAAACATAGTTGTTTCACTTCAGCAAGAAAAAGCACTTATGATTTAAATTAAGTGTATATTTGATTTCGGCATGACTTGATAGTTAGGTACGAGTTGTTATTTTCCACCGTCAAATTTATTTGATAGCATTCTGTAAAATCAATAAATATGAAACTCTTCACCTTTTTTTCTATACTTATTGCTATTCCGTTCTTTTTTACACCATCTACAAATGCTCAAAATTTCGTTTGGGCAAAACAGGCAAATGTTGACGTAATAGGTACCGTATTGGACAAAAATGGTAATGGTTATATTGGGGGAGATTTTGGGGAGATAGCAACTTTTGATACGACAACACTTTTAGGCACATGCTCATCAGTTGGTGGGAGCAATATTTTTTTAGCGAAATATAATTCCTCAGGAAAATTTGTTCAAGCCTTTCAAAATTCCGGAACTGGAGACGTTGCATTGTTACGCATGTGTAACGATAAATCTGGTCATATTTATTTGATTGGGCAATACGAAGGCAGTTTAACCCTTGGTACAATTCCGACTACGGGCCCAACGTCAATATATTCATACTTCGTAGCAAAATTAGACACTGCTTTCAATGTTTACTGGGTAAAAACCTTCGAAAATCACGCAGCAGGTTATCTCATCCGTCTGTCTAACTTACCTTGTGATAATAATGACAGTCTTTACATATATGGACAAAATTACGGTAGTTACACGCTAGATGGCATCCCAATAAATAGTACTACTGGTAAATTGTTTTTTGCAAAATTGAATCCAATAAGTAACAGCGCTATATGGGCAAGACAAATACAAGCAAATTACTTATGTGTCGCAATGCCAAATGACATTATCACCGATGTAAATAACGATGTAATTGTTGGTGGCACTTTTGGTGATAATCTTTATGCAACGCCAGGAGATTTTTGTGTGTTTAATACTACTGATACATTTTTCACCGACTCAGGTAAAGTAAGAAATGCTTTCATAGCAAAATATGATCAGAATGGTAATTATCTTTGGGCGACACAAATAGACAGTTTCTCTTACAATGACTGCCAAGCTCTAACTGTAGACCCAAACCGTAATATATTTGTTATCGGGAGCCAATATTTTGCAAAGTATAATGCTTCAGGTGCCTGGAAATGGCTCCACAATTTCCCAACATATCCAATAGCTTTAGCTACAAACAAATTCGGCAATTATATTTACGATGATTATGGCAGCTTATGTAAATATGATACTGCCTCCGGAAGTTTACTTTGGAATATTGGACCACTTGGCCCTTCTGGTTTTAGTTGTTTGGCTGCCTCTAATAATGGAACCATCTTACTTGCCGGGGATAATTCTTCAATGAATTTGGGTGCAAATCACCTTTTTGCTGGCGGAAATGGTTTCGGATTTATTTCACTTTTAAAAGACTCCGCTTTTGTTCCCTTAGCGAATAACACCGTTAAAGGGAATATTTTTAATGATACAAATTCAACCTGCCTAAAAAACCTCAAACCTGGATTAAATGGATTTGGAATTATCGCCCTGCCCGGGCCTTATTACACGACTACTGATTCATTGGGAAATTACTCATTAAAAGTTGATACGGGAACGTATTCTTTACGGGAAATAATTCCATCAAGTCATGCTTTTATTGATAGCCAACGTTGTCCGCTGACTACCTTCAGTGTCGCTTTTTCTTCCAGTAATCAAATAGACACAGGACACAATTTCCCGAATCAATACACTCCCTGTTCATCAATAAATATCTCTTCTTCAATTCCGGGATATGGTTGTCTCGCCTGCCAATCTTTAATAACTACTGAATTACTTATTTGCAACTACGGATCCGATACGGCTTATAATCCTGTTTTGACAGTCCATTATCCCGATTCCGGTATAATTTTTCATCCTTTGTATAGCAGCATACCTTGGTACAGTTATATTTCCTCGGATTCATTAGTGACATTTGTGCTATCCAGCCTGCCACCTGATAGCTGTATAGCTATCTCAATTACTGATAGTATTATTTGTACTTCGCCTTATTATTCTGGAACAAACTATTATTATAAATACCGGGTAACCCCAATAAATAGTTGTTACCCCACTGATTCAATTTACAATAGTACGAATGTACTGACACAATTTTGCCGTCCGGCTGACGATGCAGTTTCACTGAATAAAAGTGAAATAGAAATTTATCCAAACCCCACCGACGGTAGGATTATTGTAAAAGGCTTGGAAAATGTCAATTCAATAGAAATGTATAATGTATTTGGATTGAAAGTATTTTCTCAAAGAGATGTGATTCAGCGTCAAGTAACAGTAGATTTTTCTAATCAACCTACCGGAATTTACTTTTTGATTGTCGTGGACCAAAATGGAACTATTTCCAAAAAAATCATCAAACAATAGTGAATTATTAGCATTGCACACGTATTTGCGATTTGCAGTTCAATCGAAAAGCGGTAATTGCAAACGAATGCCTATCTGCATAAGTAACCAAGTCCCAGTTTTCCAAAATAATAAGAACAGCCCTTTAACCTTTTAGTTTTTTGATCTTAACCACACTAAGACCCTGGAAAATGTTTCTTGCCTCAGCTATCTCTGCACTTGTCATGTCGTTTTTGGGAAGAAGATTTGCTATCTGCTTGCTCCCGTATATCAAAAAGAACTTCTTTAGCTCTTCTATCTTATATGTTTTGTCCCAGTTCAATTCGGCATTAAAAGAAGTTCCGGTCATTTTCAGTTTATCATTGGTAAAATCATATTCAATTTCCTCCTGTAAACGGAGATTCGAATAATAATTTCTTTTGGAATTTTGGTAAATAAAAAAGGGGATCACGACTACTACCATAACTCCGATGGCGCACAGAAAAATTGGCGACTGGCCCGAATGAAATTTATCTTCGAAACTAAGAACCGCAAATATCAAAAGCATAAAACCAACAAGAGCCACAAGCATCGACAAGGGCTTTCGATAATACAACGAAAAATTCAGTTGAGCATAGTCAGCGAACGAAACTTTAGTTTTTACCCTCATTTCGATATGTTGTTAGTTTGCCCACAAATATATGAAATTTCGCTTGCGACATACTATGCAATCAGAAAAGTAGCAATTGAAAAAGAATGCCACCTACTTTCAATAACCTAGTCCTATTTTTCAAAAATAATAGGTAAGGCCCTTTAACCTTTTAACTTTTTAACTACCTTTGCGTCCCCTCAATGCGGCGGTGGCGAAATTGGTAGACGCACTACTTTGAGGTGGTAGCGCCTGTCATGGGCGTGGGAGTTCGAATCTCCTCTGCCGCACAAGAAGATAAGAGCGAAAGAAACAGAGCGTAGAGCGATGGGACTTTCGCTCTTTTATTTTCAATATGTCCTGTCAGGGTTATGGCACGTACCATTTTTTTGTAACTTTGCCTTGTCATGAAAAAACATCTTGAGCATACATATTACGACGAAGCTATGCGTTATATTTATAATGCTGAGGAGCTATTAAAAAAAGCTGCGCCCGAAGAAGGATACTACACCGATTTAAAATACGTCAAGTCTGCTGCGGGCACAGCTTATGCTGGTATAGAAAAAGCTGCGAAGTGGTATGCGAAACTTAATGGAATAGAATTAAAAGGAAAGAATGTGGAAATGATCAAAGACGGGCTCAGGAAAATAAATAAAACCGCATTAAGGAATTTTGTGGCGCTATATTCTGAAATACATATTGCAATGTATTACGAGGATAATGGCAGGGTGAAATTTGTTAAAGATTCATTTGAAAATGCCAAAGAATTTATTGCTTATTTAAAACCATACAACCAATTGGCGCAATATTAGATTATGGAAGGTATGGATATAAGTTTAGACCACGATATTCAAGCAATATTTAATTGGTTAAACAAAAACCAAGAAGAAAAGTTGTCTGTTTTTCAACGAGACTCATTATTTTTTTTAACTGACAATGTTTTATCGAATAAGAATATCACTAGCGATGACTGGCGTAGCAATAGGAAAAACATAAATGCGAAAGAAAATATTGGAGCAGATATTATTCGTCTGGGTGAGTCGTTGGCAACTATTGATATTCAATTGATAAAGCCACAGATAAACAAGAGAATTAAGTTTCTGAAGGAGCGTATTTCACAGCACCCTGCAAAGGATATGCATGAAGAAAGCATGTATTTATTTTATAATTTTAAACTTGAAAAGGAGGAACATTTCTCTAACTCCGCTATATCCGATCAAGTGATAGCATTCGATGCTGACTGGGAAATTGTACTGTCAAACAGCCTTTCTATAGTATTTCATTGCAAAATCATTTTACACCATGAGTTGTCAAAGATGAGTGTTATTGGAAAACCTGAAAATATACAGCTTTTCCTTCCAGCATATAGGCGATTACTTGATAGCTCTGAATCGGAGTATGAAAAGTACTTTAGAAGTGAGTGGGAAGAGTTTTTGAGTGACTACAAATTAACACCAGAGCCCATAAATTCAAAGTTAAGAAGGCGCTTTAAAAGATCATTTGTACTATCATTTTGTAATGGGGCGCTGGCTGACATTATTCAAAATAACAACCAAACAAAAGAAACATTTATTACGAATGATAAAACATTACCAGACGATAATAATGCTCTAGATGAATATATTAATTTTTACTCACAAATTGGCAGTGTGCCTATACGGAAAGAAGGGAACAATATAAAAACTGCCTTTGAATCCGGAATTGAGCATAGGAAAAACTTACTAATTCATTTGGTTCATAATGACATCTCCATTGCATCAAATGATTAATAAATCATCTATTATAGCCCTCTAAGAACTGTTCAATCGCCGTCAATTCCCCAATAAAGTTCTAGTTTTCCCAACTCTGCCGCACCTTTATTACAAAATACTCTTACGGCCTGTCTTGTTATTCAATGCTCCCCATTCGTTTTTCCTCCCGATAATTTGTACATTCGCCTGTCTTTTTATTCCAAATACATGAGAAACATGTCATCGTTCACAAGCAGGATTATGAAAAATATACTGTTGTTAATAACCCTGGCCTCTATTGCTATCCCTGCCCGGTGCCAGGACGATGTGAATATCCAAATGGTGTTTGTGAAAGGCGGCAACTTCTTTATGGGATGTGACGATAAGCATTTCCTGGGTGAGGAGTTCGATAATGAACGACCCGTGCACCGTGTGAATGTAAGCAGCTACTATATTGGCAAGTACGAGGTTACCCTTGGTCAATGGCGCGCGGTAATGGGCATCAAGCCTCCTGCCTATGATGGAGTTGACTACGGCAATAAAGATTGCGACAACTGCCCTGTAGTAAAAGTGAGTTGGGAGGATGTGCAGGAATTTATCGCGAAGCTCAATGATAAAACAGGCAAGCACTACCGCCTGCCTACCGAGACCGAGTGGGAATATGCAGCCAGGGGCGGCAAATACTCCAGTAAATTCCAGTTCAGCGGCAGCGATAAACTAACGGAAGTAGGCTGGTTCGGACACCCTAAAAGCACCACGCACCCGGTAGGGCAAAAGTTACCAAACGAACTAAGCATCTACGATATGTCTGGCAATGCCATGGAGTGGTGCTCAGATTGGTATGATGAAGAGTATTACAAGACCGCTGTTGATAAAATAGATCCCAAAGGACCTGAAACCGGCACCATGCATGTGCTTCGCGGCGGGTCTTATTATGACGACGATAAGGTATGCCGCACCACCTACCGGAGCCGGTTCGAAGCCTCAAAACGCCAGTGGAATGTGGGGTTCCGGTTGGCTATGGATTAGCGTTCAGCTACCATATACAGGTAGCGATGTAAGCCATTTTATATTTTGAATGTCGCAGGCATCGGCGCAAAAAGTCTCGTGGCCATTGGTCATCATCCAGTAATTGCATTGTACGGTGCCCTGGTAACTAAGCAATTGGTGCAGCGTCTTTTCAGAAACAGGTATTTCCGGCGCTTTACATTCCACCAGCATCCACGGCATGTGGTCCCTGCTATATACCACAATGTCAAATCGCTTACTCAGTTTGCCTACTTGTATTGTTTTTTCAACCGAAAGCAGGGACGCAGGGTAAAGCATGGTTTCTGTTAGATAACAGATCATGTATTGCCGCACATGCTCTTCTGGCGTAAGCACCAGCCACTTTTTCCGTATCGGGTCAAATACGGTGGTTTTATCGCCAGCGCGGCGGAGTTGCAATTTTATTTTCTCTAGGTCTGTGGAGATCATTGGGGAAGGTAAAATTAAGACACTGGCCTAATTATTTCCCCAATTGTTTGAAAGGAAAACTTTTGATTTGATCCTGTGAAGGCTATTTAAAAGAAAAATCGAAGAATTGTAATGGCAGCCCCGAGGAACCAAGATATGCTGAAATTATATTTGAAGCCAAACCGAAGTTAAGCACATGAATTTATCTGGGTGCCACAATAAGCTTCAGCTTCAGGCCGTAGCCACTATCGCACTACGTTTACTCCCAAGTTTTATAGAAATATCCGCGCACTCGTTCATATTGCGCAGTACCATTTCTTCCCTCGATACGTAAGAGGGCTGGTATATGCTCAGTATCCGGCCATCCTTTACAAGGTAATTTTTAAGGGTTTTCCTTATTGCATCCTTCGGCGACTTTACAAGGTTCATCCTCATACTTGTTTTGCATTCAGACTTCCGGGTAACAAGCTGCATATCAATGATATTTTTACAAAAGTAAACGTTAACTATGCAATAACAAAACATTGACAACATCGTTAACAAATTTATTATAAAATAATTCATTAGAAGTGTTTGCTTGTAGAACAAAGTTTTGTAGCCGATCAAAAGCGGCAAATTTTGACATTTCGCCATGTAATGGTACATTTGAAAAAACGAGCAATTATGAAAAAGGCACTATTGGTGATTGCAGCTCTTCTTATTTTCCATACTGGCTATAGCCAGATAACGATAACATCGGCCGACATGCCAGTTGCAGGAGACACGTTGCGATACAGCATTGCCTCCCCTGCCAGTTCTACCTTTAGCCCGGCAGACAGCGGCGCCAGCTTCTCATGGAGCTATGCGCTCACGCCCATAAGCCAGGCCGTAGATACTTATCAAACAGCTATTTCCGTTAATATTTTTTACGCAGCTCTGGGTATTACAGCTTACGGATATAAAGTGGCCGATAGCCTTCCAACTCTGGGGGCTCTGCCTATATCCATACACGATGTATATACCTTCTTCGAAAAAGTAACAACCGCCAAGTACGAAGCAAAGGCTTTTGCCGCAAACATTTCGGGCTTGCCAACTCCGATTGATTACTCGGTACCCGATGTGTGGTATTTTTTCCCGCTGGGTTATACGAATAACGACAGCAGCAATTTTGCTTTAAATATTGCCATTCCATCCCTTGGTGGCATAAAGGAGGTAGGCTACCGGAAATCGAGGGTGGACGGATGGGGCACAATCGCTACGCCTTATTTTACAACTCCCGCCAATTGTATCCGCATAAGGTCAGAGATACATCAAATTGATTCTGTTACTATCACCGGGCTCGCTACAATTGGTTTTCCCGCAAACACCGTGGAGTATAAATGGCTGGTGAACGGAGAGCATTACCCCGCGCTTTGGATAACAACCACAGTGCCTCCAGGCGGCGGCGCCGAAACCGTGAGCAGCATCATGTACCGTGATACTTACCGGTCATTCGATACAGCGAATACTACTGCGATCCGCAATGCCACCAAAAGCATACAGAAATTAAATGCTTACCCAAACCCGTCTGCCAATGGGATTGTAACTATTGATGTGCCTGCCGATTGGTCTGCCTTTTACATAAGAGTCATGGACTTGCAGTCGAGGCAGGTAGCCATGTTTAATAACCAGCGCCAGATAAATATCAGCTCTCTACCGGCTGGCCAATACCTCTGCCAGGTATCGTCGGGTAGCAAAGTGGCTTACGTACAATTAACGAGGTAGGTACATTAATCACATTGCCGCATTCCACCACATTACCGAATTGCCGAATTACCGAATTACCGAATTGTCGAATTACCGAATTGTCACATATCGATCTCATTCGATTTCCTTACCACCTCCCTGATGATAACATCCAGGTCGTTGGTCACTTTTATTATCCCGTCAATTATCTCCTTGTTTATGGGGTCGGCAGGATCATCTGTATTAAACAATTGCTGTAGCCCCAGGATGGTAGCCACAGGCCCTCTTACCCTGTGCGATTCTATAAAAGCTATTTCCCTGAGTGCGGTATTTTGCTGCTCTATTTTTAATAAGTGCTTCCTTTGCTCGGTAATATCTCTTGCAAAACAACTTACGCCAATGATCTTACGCTCACCATCATAAACCGGGCTGAAGCTTACAGATGTGTATTGCAAAGTGTTGTTTATGCGCATGTCCTCTACAGACCTGAAGGTTCTGCCGTTCAAGGCAAGCTGGTAGCACATTTCAAACTTTTCGAGGTAAATTTTATTCTCGCCATTAAATAATACATTATCCCCATTGTCTAACTCCTGGCCAATAAAGCAAAACACCCATTTTTTAAAAGCCCGGTTGCACTCAACGATGCTAAGGCTGGTATCTACCAGCCATATGGGGTCGTCTGTGTTATTAATAAGTAACCGCAGATGCTCTTCATCCGAGATCACCCTGGCAATATCTTTGTGCTGCATCATCAAATGGCATTCAACTTCTAACAGGATAAAATTACAAAGTTTTCAGGTATTCAATTACCGCTTTTCTTTCGTCCCCACTCAATTTGTCTCCAAAGTAGTGACCACAATTACCATACCCCGGCAGCGTGGTGTTATATACTTTCGTGCCGTTCGGCGCATCATGGACAGTATATGTCCATCCAACAAGTTCATAATTATAGGTCGGTTTGTCTAAGTCCCGGCTCCAGTACTTGGGGCGTAGTCTGCTATTTAGCACTGCTTCTATAGTTGGCACAGAACCGTTGTGCAGGTAAGGAGCAGTTATCCACACCCCGTCTAACGGTGGCGCCACATAACCGGCTGATGGGGCTATGCGAGCAGGATTTGCTGTCTGGGTAAACCAGCTTTTATTAAACCAGTCAATGAAGCTTGTGGCCTGTAGCGTACTGGAGTACAACATGGAATCTGTTTTGATAATACTGCCGGGAATAAGCAGGTTAGGGTACACTCCATCGCTGCCATAGGTTCCGTGGCAGCCACTGCAGTTGCTGGTAAAAACAGCTTTTCCGGTTGCTGCCAGGTCCTTATTTACAGGTAAGGGGTAAGGGGGCGGCTGCAACGATTTTATATAGGCCAGAACGTCGCTAAAATGGCTGTCCACTTCGCTGGCTTCACTGGTGTCTTTAACGGTAAGCAGGTTGCTCATCATCAGGTACTTACCAAAATCACCACGGCCCATTCCATTGTAGAACATGGCATTTTTTTTCTTCAGCAGCCACCATGCGGGTACATCCGTAGGTACTATATTTGCTGGCCCTGTCAAAAGCGCAGTATCGTTCCATTCCAGGGTTTCCGGGTTCCGGTGGGCCACTAATAACCCAGCCAGCCTGTCTGCCGGGTTTACCCCCGCCACGTCAGTTTCTATCTCCGGGTTCACCACAGAAATGGACTGTAGCAGTGCATGTACTGCTCTGTATTTTTGAGGGGCCGTAGTTTTCCACATATTTAAGAGCGCCAGCTTCTTTCCGGTTTGCCCGGCATTCGTAAAATCGGCAAAGGAATTTCCAAGTCCAACATACAACTTCCCATCAAATTCCTGCGAATGGCATTGCAGGCAGGTGGGTATCACTATGTCTATGCTGTCGGCATTTGTTACCACGTTAAACCCCTCGTCCACATTTGCATTCTTGCCTTCCCGGTTCAGCATATTTTTGCCCTTGCCATGAGCGAAAATGAAAAAATCATAGGGGATACCGCTCTTCAGAAAATCGCCGGTCAACAGGTAGTTGTAGCCCTTTATCGGGTCACCCATTCTTTGCTCGCTCGGCTGAATGAACATCGGCTTATCGGTATCTCTTTCCCCCTTTATAAAGGCGGCAAGAAAAAACACAACAAGAATTGCAGGGCCGAGTACAATTACCTTTTTCATTACATTGCCAAAGTTAGGAATGATAATACAATAAAGTGAATATTGTTCATTGGCTTAGACACTGATTCAAGGAACAATAACATAGCCAGATGTAGTGTCGGTAAAATGAAAATACTTTGTGGGAAGGTCGCAATAAGGAAATACGTTCCAGTTCACCACAAGGGCGTTAGTAATATAGCACGCTGGCTCTCGCAACCGGGGTTTATCATCAATGATTATCGATGCAGCTTTGTTGTTTTCGCTTTCACCCAAAAGCAGGAACTCGTAAGGCGTCCCCCACAGCATCTGCAATAGATCAGCGTCCACGTTTTCCGAACCAATGACCACCTTTTTATTGTTGTATTTTGCGATTACATCTCTTTCCAGGTTCAGCCGCTCTGTGAATACTGAATGAGTAGCGTAAAGCCGCACACATCCTGTAAGCAGGATAAGTACAAAAACCGGAAAAGCGAGCCTTTTCTTTTCTAAGAACGGAAGAACGTCGAACACTAAGGGCAAAGCCAAAAATACGCCAATCGGCAGATACAGGTTCTCAATATAAAAAGTGGGCGTTGCCTTAGTAGGGTAGCAAACATTTACAAGAAACAAATAACCGGCAACCGAAAGGACAAAAAAAGCGAGCTTTCTCCATTCCCTGTTTGTCCGGTACAAAGTGATGATGGTCACAGCAAAAATTGGTATCCAATAGTATTTAGTAATGCAGTTATACAGAAACAATTTATCAGAGTAGAGGGTAAAATAGTTTGGGAATTGGGTAACGAAGTTTTTAAGCCCACCCATTGCATGTTGCTCATATGGAGCCTTAATGAATACGGTCTTCAAAGCAACAAAGACGAAGAAAAGAATAGTTATAGCCGAAAGCTGTTTTACGTCGAAATACCTATCTTTTTGCAGCAAGAAAAAAACAAAAGTATAGGCTATAACAAATAAGAGCAAAGGGTGAAAAAAGGCACAAACAATACAAAGTACAGTTAGTGCAACCCAACCTAAAGCAGAATTGATGTTGCGCCCCCCTACAAAGGCAAAAACCACCAAGGCAAAAGCAATACCCTGTGGCAACTCTGATGGGATATAATAAAAGGTTTCAGCAACAAACAGTATGTTGCACAGGAGAATGACCAGCGCAAAATCATATTTCTTTAGTATTGTGCCGCAGATAAAATAGCATAGAAAATAATAAGCCGCATAGCCAAAAGAATAGCAAAGCAAAACCTCATTAAGCGGCAGCCCGGCCCTGATGGCAAGCACAGGGGCCACCTTGGAAAGCACACCGCTGAAACGAACAACGTTTATATCAAAACCACCGTCTTTGAGCAGGTAAAACAGGTCGAACGAACTATCAAGAAGTATGGATCTTTCTTTATAGAAAAGCAGGGAAAGTACCAGCATTACAACATATGCAAAAATCCCTGTAAAGTATAACCTTCTGTACATTTCCGAGTTTCGCCGTAAATATAAAATATCTTTTTGCTGATTACCCATGAAAACCGTAAACTTTTTCTTTCTTTTGCAGTGAATCTTCCTAACAACGCAATATATGCTCCCAAAGTATAGTCGTATCCTTTTAAAACTTTCCGGTGAATCATTGATGGGTGACCGCAATTTTGGTATAGACCCAAAAATGCTGGAGACTTATGCCAAAGAAATAAAAATGATCACCAATATAGGTGTGCAGGTGGCTATAGTGATAGGCGGTGGTAATATATACCGGGGCATGAACGAGGCCGAGACCGGCATAGAACGCGCGCAGGGCGACTACATGGGTATGCTGGCCACAGTGATAAACGGTATGGCACTACAGGCAGCATTGGAAAAAGCAGGTGTGAACACCCGCCTGCAAAGCGCCATAAAAATGGAGCAGGTAGCGGAGCCATACATACGCCGCAAAGCCATTCGCCACCTGGAAAAAGGCCGTGTAGTTATATTCGGCGCAGGTACAGGCAACCCATATTTTACTACAGATACAGCGGGCTCACTACGTGCCATAGAAATAGACGCCAATGTAATACTTAAAGGCACTCGCGTGGACGGCATCTACACCGCCGACCCGGAAAAAGATGCCACAGCTACCAAATTTGAAACCCTGACCTTCACAGAAGTAATAGGTAAAAATCTGAAAGTAATGGATATGACCGCCTTCACCCTTTGCCAGGAAAACAACCTGCCCATCATCGTATTCGACATGAATAAATCGGGAAACTTACTTAAAGTTGTTACCGGCAAGCAGGTGGGGACACTCGTAAATTAAACCCCAAACCCCTAAAGGGGCTTCCCCTCACTTCCTAAGCCCCCCTCGCCGAAAGAAATTAATCTGTTGAAGGAATATTGAATGTCAAATAGATCAAATGGGTTTCCCCTCATTTTCGATATTTGGAATCGCACATATTTTAGGCCGAGATAGAAATGCCCAATTGTCAACATCAGCGGAAGGAAATTGACAAAGCCAAATAGATGGTTGCCCGGCACACGTCCCGATTCTTATATCTGGAGGGGCCAGGGGGCCTTACCTCACCGTCTTTCTTTTATTACGCTCATAATCCTCGAAAATATAATTCCCTAAGCCATCAAGCGAGGAGTAGAATGCTTTGCCATTATTCACTTCTGTGAAGTTGCGCACAAATGCCTGCAGGTAGGGCCATACCACACCAATACTGTAGCGGGATTGGAACTGGCTATGGAGTTGCTGCGCCGCCGCAAAAACCCCAACAAGCAGATATTTATGATAACCGATGGCAAGCCTACCTGCCTGAAAATAGG
>JABDBX010000041.1 GCA_013288445.1 Bacteroidota bacterium | reverse complement strand
ATGACAGCCCTCGTTACTGGTTTAAATGCTGGGGTTGACACTATTACATATAGCTTTACAAATAGTTGCGGGAATGCTGTTGCTGCGTATCCCGTTTCCATAATTACATGCGACACAGTATCGCGGGTGAATACCGTAAATGTTTTGCCCAAAGGCGAAATCATATTAATACCTAATCCTGCCACAGACGAGATAACAATAGAAAACCTGCCATCATTAAACTGCAAAGCAGTTGTGTATGATGTTACGGGTAAGGCAATTCCGGTCGGCGAAATGAAATCATCGGGAAGTAGAGTGGTATTGAATATTGCCACTCTTGTGAGTGGTATCTATTTGGTAGAAATAACCGATGAAACCAGCATAAAGACCATCAAGAAGCTGATAAAAGAATAGGCTGTCCACTGGCGCGAGTCCCGCCACTGGTCGAAGGGTCGCCCTTCGTCCACACATGCCGAAGCGTCCACTGGCGCGAGTCTGTAGCATAGCCGCGAGCGCAGCCGACTCGTGCCTGCTCAATTGAACCAGTTTGCAACTGGCATCTCCACTGGCGCGAGTCTGTAGCATAGCCGCGAGCGCGGCCGACTCGTGCCTACTCAATTGAACCAGTCTGTAACTGGCATCTCGCGCAGGGAAGGGTGAGCATTATAGCCATACCCTTAACTGGTATAGATAAAAGGTGTTGGGCTGTATTATTTTCTTACAGACCTTTGTCCCACAAAAATCAAGTCCTCTCTTTTGGAAGCCAGTCCCGATCTTTTATTCGGGAAGGGTTGGTGAGGTTAATCATAGTTGAGCAACAAGTGAGCAACTTTTGAGCAACAATTCTGGTACACTTTAGTTGATTATCAATTAATTCAGTGTGCACAAAATAATTTCGAAAATTTGAGCAGCTTTGTGACCCTTGTGTCCTCCTTTGTGCCCTTAGTGGTAAAAAATCACTCACCCCTTTGTCCGCCATAGCCAATATAGCGAAGGCGGAATCCACCCCCCCAAAAATAGGGTCACAAATGGGGTCACCCGAAAATTCACTATCCGCCACAATGCTCTTCAGGCACGACACAGCACATAAATCGCAATGCGTAGTTATCCACAATCGTTTTTTTCGCGGAGGGTGAGACCAGGGGCATAGGTATTAGAATGGATAGGTTAAAACACGAAAATTGAGCCACTAAGCAATTCAGCTATTGAGCAATTAAACAATTGCCGTATATTTATCGCCCTGCATTTTGCACTATGGAAAACAACACAAAGAACGGCCTGTTGGTGATATTTTTTGCCGTTTTGCTATCGCCCTTTTTGCAGCAAAACCTCCAGGTCTTTCATAGCGGCATGCTGTATGGGTTCTACCCCAATGCCCCTGACACCAGGTTTTCCTTTGCAAAATGGTGGAGCGGTACCTACAGGGATGAGAAGAGCAAATACCTGAACGACAATGTAGGGTTCAGGCCAGACATGGTTCGGCTCAATAACCAGGTAAACTATTCATTGTGCGGGGCAATTCATACTGGCAGGATAGTGGAGGGGCTGGATCAATATCTGTATGTGAGCGTTTATACAGATGGCTATTATGGCCGGGATTTTATCGGTTACGACTCCATCATTCACCAACTGACGAAACTCAAAGCCATCCAGGACACCCTGCAGCGATTGGGCAAAACTCTGATACTGGCGTACTCTCCTTCAAAGGAATTTGTGTATCCCGAATATATCCCTTTGTACCTCAGGAGCCCGGCGAGAACAGTTACCAATTTTGACGCGATGATCCACACAGGGGATTCGCTGGGAATAAACCAGGTGGACTTTAATTCGTGGTTTTGTGCCATGAAGAATAAAACCAGCGAAGCCATCTATGCCCGGCAAGGCATTCACTGGACCATATACGGATCATACCTTGCGGCCGATAGCCTGGCACGGGCCATAGAACGGCTACGCAACATACATATGCCGCACCCGGTATGGACGAAAACGGAACACAGTACCACGCCTAAGTGGGGAGACAACGATGTGGCCCAAACGCTGAACCTGATCTTTCCGATAACAACGGAAGTATTTACCTACCCGCAGGTAACATACCCGTTAGACAAGTCTATGGTAAAACCGAATGTGATATACATCGGGGATAGTTTCTTTATGGCGTGGATAGCACAGGGGGAGATGGACAATATGAATAATGAATGGCAGTTGTGGTATTACTGCAAGGGCGTGATGAATAGCAGCCATCGGGAAAATGGCATTACCATGGAAGGCTACGACTGGACCGGCGCACTAAAAAGCGCCGACTGCATCGTTATTATGTACACCACAGGCAACCTGCCCGAACTGGGCGATGGCTTTATTGAAAGGGCCTATAACTACTACTACCCCGGTAGATCCTGATAGACTCGTACCTCAAGTTTATCCGGGCATTCAGCCAGTAATTGACCAACAGTTTTATGAAGCACCGGGTGTATGTAGCCGGGGGCAATTTCATTAAGAGGCGCAAGCGTGAACCGCCGTTCATGCAGGAAAGGGTGAGGGATAGAGAGTCTGGGTACATTTACTATTTCGTTGTTGAAGAACAGGATGTCAATATCTATTATCCTTGGGCCCCATTTTACCTCGCGATGCCTGCCAAGAAAGGTCTCTATACCAAGAATGGCTGTAAGCAACGCCTGTGGGTCCTGGATGGTGTGCAGGTTTACGACCATGTTCAGGAAGTCGGGCTGGGAGTTTATGCCCCAGGCAGCGGTCTCATAGATCGCAGACCGTGCTGTTATGGTTCCACAGTTCTCGGCAATTAACGTAATGGCCTTATCCAGCCATTGCGGGCGGTCGCCTTCGTTGCTGCCCAACGATAAGTAAGCGCTATTCATGGTTAGGCTTTACGCGCTCTGCTTCTTTAATGGCATAATTGCTGCTGGCCTGCGTAAGGCAGGTGACGGTAAGGTCATTGATACACACATGAGGCGGTAACGAAGCGCAAAACCAGGCGATATCAGCAATGTCCTCAGCTTGCAATGCCCTTACCCCTGCATACATGCCCTTTGCCCGCTCTTCATCGCCTTTAAAGCGCACTAATGAGAACTCTGTCTCTGCCATACCCGGATTGATGGCAGTAACCTTTATACCATAAGTAAGCAGGTCTATGCGCATGGCCTGGGTTAGGGCGTCAACGGCAAATTTTGTAGCGCAGTAAACGTTACCGTTCTTATATACCTGCTTGCCAGCCGTAGAGCCGATGTTTATAATGTGCCCATGGGCCTGGCTGCGCATCATGGGCGCAATCTGTCGGGTTACGTAGAGGAGGCCCTTTACATTCGTATCAATCATCACTTCCCAGTCATCAAGGTTACCCTCATCAATAGTAGAAAGACCGGATGCGAGCCCGGCATTATTCACCAGAATGTCTATGGTTTGTACCTGCTCTTTAAGTGAGGCCATAGCTTTCTCCACCTGCCTGTTATCGCGCACATCGAAGGTGAGCGTGATGACGTTTACTGCATAGGTATTTTCAAGCTCATGCTTTATTTCCGCAAGACGGTCGGCGCGGCGACCTGTGATACATATGGTATAGCCTTGCTGCGCAAAACGGGTGGCAATAGCCTTGCCAAAGCCGGATGTAGCGCCAGTAATCAATATTGTTTTACTCATCGTTTATCTTTATCCGGTGTAAAGATAAGGGGTGGCAAAGATTTTTTCTATTTTTGAGTTCCAGTGGCAGACTTGCTCCAATTGATGGACTGTGCTACATGCTGCGTTTGGCTACGCAATGAGCAGACGGCAGCGCGAGAACCCCGCACCAACGATGAGATCAGTATCACAGATACGGGCGTACCCTTAGAGCTTCTCAAACAATTTTTCCACATCAAGGGAAAAGCCCGGCAGTATAGGAGTAGTGACCATATCACCTGCAAATAGATAACGTGAACCAAGTAGTTTGCCGTTGGTAAGCAGGTAGATTTGCACGCCAGATTCCCTCGGGTCAACTACCCAATATTCTTTTACCCCTGCCTCACCATAAACTTCATTTTTGTATTGCAGTTCTTTCCTATTGTTGGCGGGAGAAAGTATTTCCACTACAATATCCGGCGCGCCGAGGCAGCCACGTTCTTCAATTTTTGCCGGGTCACATATCACACAAAGGTCAGGCTGCAATACGGTAATGATCTCTTTGTCGTCCTTGGATTTACGTGGTAGCCTTACATCAAACGGGGCTGAAAAAACCTCACATTGCTTTCCATACAAATAGTTTCCAAGAGCCAGGTGCATACGAGATGAAATGCGCTGGTGTTTAGACGTTGGGGCAGGGCTCATCTTAAAAATCTTACCCTTTATTAACTCTACACGGTCTTCAAAAGTCCATTTGAGGTAGTCGGCGTAGGTATATGTTTTACTGAGGTCAAGGTCGGCAAATTCCATATCAATCCTTTTAGCAAATTTAAGCATCAAAATTTGTCAAACAATTGGGCCAGGTCCAAAGAAAATCCGGGCAGTATAGAGGTAGTAATTTTATCCTCGGTAGTCAAAGCAGGTAATATTACATAGCGTCCATCTTGTAACCTATTGACTTGTAGGGTTTGCCGGATAGGATCAACGATCCAATATTCTTTTACCCCGGCTTCTTCATATACTTCAAATTTGTTCTTTACCTCCTTTTTACTGTTGCCTGGAGACAAGGTTTCCACAACAATATCTGGCGCTCCTACACATCCCCTGTCATCTAAAATAGACGGGTCACATATTACACAAACATCCGGTTGTAAAACAGTGGTTATACTCTGGTCGTCTTTTGATTTCCTTGTAAGCCGGACATCAAATGGCGCAACGTACACGCAGCAAGGATTTCTTTCAAGAAAATTCCCGATCTTACGATAAATAGTTCCTGTAATTTCCTGGCGTATGCGATTTGGAGCAGGGCTCATTCTAAATATCTTACCCTTGATCAGTTCCACACGTTCATCAAACGTCCATTTGAAATAATCGGCGTAGGTATATGTTTTACTGAGATCAAGGTCGGCGAGTTCCATATCAATCCTTTTGGCAAATTTAAGCATCACAATCGAATTTATGCCATGCCATAAAAACAAAAACGGCCAGTTTTCACCAGCCGTCTTAACTATTTAACCTATTAACTTGTTAGCCTTATTTAACCTCTTCATACTCTGCGTCAGCTACGTGCCCATCATCGTGGCCTGCGTTCTGGTGCTGTTCTCCACCACCTTGTGCGGCGCCGTCTGTTGGCGGGGCCTGGCCTGCTTTGTACATGTCTTCACTGGCGGCCATCCATGCAGCGTTCAGCTCTGCTTCTACCTTGTCTATAGCGTCCAGGTCTTCGGCTTTATGGGCAGCTTTCAGCTTTTCCATAGCGGCCTCAATTGGCGCTTTTTTGTCGGCTGGTATCTTGTCACCATACTCCTTCAGTTGCTTTTCAGTATTGAAGATAAGACCGTCAGCTTTGTTCATTTTTTCTACGCGCTCACGCACTTTCTTATCGCTTTCTTCATTGGCCTTAGCCTCATTCTTCATGCGCTCAACTTCCGACTTATCAAGGCCGCTACCGGCTTCGATACGAATGTTCTGCTGCTTGCCGGTGCCTTTATCTTTTGCGGTAACATGCAACATACCGTTGGCATCGATATCAAATATCACCTCGATCTGAGGCACGCCGCGTGGAGCAGGAGGTATGCCATCAAGTATAAAACGGCCCAGGTTCTTGTTGTCCTTTGCCATAGGACGTTCGCCTTGCAACACATTTATTTCTACACTTGGCTGGCTTTCGCTGGCCGTAGAAAAGGTTTCGCTTTTCTTTGTAGGAATAGTAGTGTTCGATTCTATAAGGCGTGTCATCACACCGCCCATTGTTTCGATACCCAATGAAAGAGGCGTAACGTCGAGCAGCAATACATCCTTCACATCTCCGGTAAGCACGCCACCTTGTATGGCTGCACCTATAGCTACCACTTCATCGGGGTTTACGCCCTTGTGCGGCTTTTTGCCGAAGAATTTTTCCACCACTTCCTGCACCTTAGGTATGCGGGTTGAGCCACCTACAAGTATCACTTCGTCAATCTCGGCAGCAGTAATGCCTGCATCCTTCAATGCTTTGCGGCAGGGTTCCAATGTGCGCTCGATAAGGCTGTCTGAAAGCTGCTCGAACTTAGCGCGGGTAAGCTTGCGTACCAGGTGTTTTGGTGCGCCGTCGATAGCCGTGATATAAGGCAGGTTGATCTCTGTTTCCTGCGAAGAGGAAAGCTCTATCTTGGCTTTTTCAGCAGCTTCCTTGAGGCGCTGCCATGCCATAGGGTCCTTGCGGAGTTCCATTGACTCATCCTTCCGGAATTCTTCTGCCAGCCAGTCCATCACCACTTTGTCGAAGTCATCGCCGCCAAGATGGGTATCTCCGTTCGTTGACTTTACTTCAAAAACGCCATCGCCCAATTCCAGAACAGACACGTCGAATGTACCGCCGCCGAGGTCGAATACAGCGATCTTGCTGTCCTTATGTTGCTTATCAAGGCCATATGCCAGGGCAGCAGCAGTAGGTTCGTTAATGATACGGCGGATGTTGAGACCCGCTATTTCGCCTGCTTCTTTTGTAGCCTGGCGCTGCGCATCGTTAAAATATGCAGGCACCGTAACTACTGCTTCTTTAACCTCATAACCCAGGAAGTCTTCCGCTGTTTTCTTCATTTTCTGAAGGATCATAGCCGAAATTTCCTGCGGGGTGTATAGACGTCCGTCTATATCCACCCTCGGTGTATTGTTATCACCTTTTGTAACCTTGTAGGAGAAATGTGATGTTTCATTGGTCACCTCATCGAAACGGCGGCCCATAAAACGTTTTATAGACTGGATCGTATTATGCGGGTTAGTGATGGCCTGGCGTTTTGCCGGGTCCCCGATCTTACGTTCTCCGTTTTTCAAAAAAGCAACTACCGATGGGGTCGTGCGACGCCCTTCGTCATTTGCAATAACCACTGGTTCGTTGCCTTCCATTACGGCTACGCAAGAGTTGGTGGTTCCTAAATCAATTCCGATAATTTTTGCCATAGTAAATTGTTAATTATAATTTTTATTTTATTTTTTCTTCCAGCGACACTTTGCCATACCGGCCAAGTATCTCTGAATACCAATCAATGAATATGCCATTCTTGTTTTTCTGTAATATTGGCAGTTGGGGTTTTGGAAATGGCAGGGATATAATACAATACGCCCGTAAAACGGGCGTATTGTCAAATGCGCAACTATACGTATTAATGATAGATAGTGCCTTTAATATTGGCGGCAGCCACAAGGGGGCTAATAAGCAGGGAATCGACCGTTGCCGTAGAAATAGTAACTCTGCCAGTACGAAGACCCCTTGAAGTAAACAATCCTATAGCGCCAGGTCCCAAGATATTTGTGGAAATTGGCTCAATATCGCTACCCGTAAGGCCGGTACCCTGCGTGAGGCTCGACTGGTAATAAGTGTTGTAATCTGGTGTGCTTAAATAAACAAAAAACTGGCAGCGGTCCAAAAGCCTGATAGTATTGGCAGGGGCAATACCCATACCAGACATAAGCGCACCATAAAGACTAAGATCGCTGATAGGAAAATCAATGCCTCCAGAACTGGCAATAGGCAAATAACCCACGTTATAGTCGGAAGAATGACCGCTAAGTGTGTGGTCGATAATGCTGGAATCGTACCAGTTGAACCTGATGATCGCTTGTGCTACAGCTACGGGTGTTGCCTGTCCGTAAAAATAATAACTGCTGGGTGTATTGTACCCTCCCGTCAGGTCATACTCACTTGAATTCGTAGTCTGGCTGAAATCAATAAAATTTTGCTTTGGTACAGTAGTGTCGAGTGCATCAACATAAAAGGCTGAATAGTCAATGTCATCAATGATAGGGCTGTTGGCCGAATCCACCTGCCCGGTAACAAGGTTGGTAACCACAATACGGTAAAAATAATTGGGGTCTAATGCATTGGTAAATTTATAGGCATAATTGGGCGCAGTATAAAACACACCTGCTTCTTTCTGGTAGCCTTCCTTATTCAGGTCAACGCGGTTGAGATGGATGGTATCGCGATTGGTTGTATCGAGCATGTTTATTCGCTCTATCTTTACATTTATGCTGTAATAATAGCTTGAATCAGCCACCTGAGCCATTGTAATTGCGCTCTTGCTCTGGTCTAAAAATGCTTTCAGCACCCGTATATAGTGGGCTGTGTCAGATTCATCGAGAAAGCCATAAATGACCGTGATATTTTTATAAGGGGCACCTACATTAAATTTTGTAGAGCAGCTTGTAACAACCAGCAGTGCAATTACAGCTATAAACGAGGAAATAATTTTTTTCATCAATTCAATTGATTAATAAGGTTGCCAAAGATAGCGATTATTTTATTCGATATGGAGCGGGGTATTTGGTTGTAATTATGTTAAAAATTCGCAGGAATGGACACGTGTCAGACATCCCCCTTGCCCCAATGTCGTTTAGTTAAGAGATTATCCAAACAAAAGTAGTTCGATACCTTCGGCATCGTGTCACTTTTTGTATCAGGTTTTCTATAAACGTTAGATGCCTTCAGCATCATCCAGTATGATTCTTCCCTTAACTATACTGCGCAAGGGATAAGTTTGTGTACATAGCTCCGATTTAGCTCCAAACATAATTTCAGCATGTCATGGTTCGGCGGGGCTCACCATGACAGTTCTTCGATTTTTCTATTAAAATGAAAACCCACAAATTTATCCCTTGCACAGTATAAATGACATTGCCCCTTGCCCCCTTCGCCGATGCACAAGGCCAACGCGCAAGGGGGAATGCGCCAGAATATGCCATCAACTTCATCATTCTGCTCCACTTTTTTGATGACAAAATAAAATAAAACATATTTTATAGCGTCGTCGCACCGGAAGGAATGCCCATTTTCCCTAATTTCACCTTTTATGGCCATCATCACAATAAGCACCCCGTTCAATATAGACCTTGAGTTCAGGATTGCTGCATTTAGCAAGAGGATGCTTGCGTGGCTGATAGACATCATTATCATTTGCCTATATTTTTATATGGTGCTCCGGTTTGTATCCCCTTTGTTCGGGAAGGGGGAAGCAGTAAAGACCGGAGCAAGGTTGTTTGCCATTAACATCCCTGTATTGCTATACCAGTTGTTTTCCGAATTATTAATGAACGGGCAGACACTCGGCAAAAAGATAGTGGGCATAAAAGTAATAGATACCGATGGCAGGGAACCAACCTGGGGGCAATACATCACCCGGTGGATATTATGCTTAGGGAACCTGTTTGTGTACCTGATCCCATATATTATTATGGAGAGCCCTGCCTTTCTCATCTTTTTTATGGTATTGTATGTACCGGATTTTCTTACGGCAATAATATCTACAAAAAACCAGCGCATAGGTGATTTTGCAGCGGGCACTGTGGTGATAGATGCGAACTACAGGTCGAGCATACATGAAACGATCTATCTTGAAATTGAAAATAAGGATTACAAACCTGTTTTTCCCCAGGTAATGCGGCTTACCGACCGCGATATAAATGGCATAAGGAACCTCATTGACATAAAACGACCTACGAAGGACACCGAACACTACATGATAGATGTGGTGATGAAGATAAAAACGGTGCTGGGCATAGAATCTGACCTGATGCCGACAGATTTCCTGCAACAATTGCTCAGGGACTACAATTATTATACGGCCAACCCGGGCGGGAAGAGTTCTACGGGCGATGCCCATCGGTAATAGATCTCGCCCGGGCGGGGCTATGTCATTGACTTAAAACGTTCGCTTTTTTCCAGGCGCGTGTGCCAGGACATCCCCCTCCCCCCTTCGCCAACGCACAAGGCCAACGCGCAAGGGGGAATACGCCGGAATATGCCATCAACTTCATCATTCTGCTCCACTTTCTTCGTTAAGTCAATGACATTGCCGTGTAGGGCTGCCCATGTTCTCTGTCGCGAAGTCAATGGGCAATTCCCATTGCTATTAGATCCCGTAAAGCGCGCCATATCTTCTACGCATTGATTGGTTTTATTTTTTGCTGTTAATCCTGTTTACACTATTTTTCAAAAAAAATCACCATGACAAAAACAATCACCATTGCGGTAAAGGACGCACCGGACATGAATGCCTTTGTAGCAGTACCTGAAGGGAGCGGCCCTTTTCCGGCTATCATCGTTTTCCAGGAGGCGTATGGCGTGAACCACCATATAAAGAGCCTCACTGAAAGGATAGCCGCCGAAGGTTATGTGGCTATTGCCCCGGAATTATTTCACCGTACTGCCCCGGCCAGCTTTGAAGCACCATATGGCGACTTCGCGGCAGTGATGCAACACTTTAATGCACTAACTACCGATGCGCTTATTAATGACGCCACAGCCGCTCACGCGTGGCTGATGACGCAGGATAATGTGCTGAAAGATAAAACAGGCTGTATAGGGTTCTGCCTTGGAGGCAGGGTATCATTCCTTGCAAACAGTGTTTTGCCTTTGTCAGCCTCTGTATCATTTTACGGTGGGGGCATGCATATGGTTGCCGACAGGGCTACCGAATTGCACGGGCCACAATTATTGTTCTGGGGCGGAAAGGACGGTCACATAAAACCGGAGCATGTGCAAACGGTTGTTGACGCACTACGTGGTGCAGGAAAAGATTTTATTAATGTAGAAATATCGTATGCTGACCACGGGTTCTTTTGCGACGAACGCCCGTCTTATCATCCGCAGGCGGCGAAAGAAGCATGGGGCATGGTAAAAGAGTTTTTTAGGAATAAACTGAGCTGAGAGTACGAGGGGCGATGCCCCTCGCTATTGGATTAAGGCCTTTCAGGCCGGTGAGCGTGTGGGTGTTTTGTATAGGTGTCCCACACCAGAAAAAGGTGTGGGATGCCTGCGGGAGAGGCGCGAGTACGAGGGGCGATGCCCCTCGCTATTGGATTGGGGCCTTTCAGGCCGGTGAGCGTGTGGGTGTTTTGTATAGGCATCCTACACCAGAAAAAGGTGTGGGATGCCTGCGGGAGAGGCGCGAGTTCGATGGGCGATGCCCATCGCTATTGGATTGGGGCCTTTCAGGCCGGTGAGCGTGAGGGTGTTTCGGATAGGTGTGCCACACCAGAAAAAGGTGTGGGATGCCTGCGGGAGAGGCGCGAGTTCGATGGGCGATGCCCATCGCTATTGGATTGGGGCCTTTCAGGCCGGTGAGCGTGAGGGTGTTTCGTAGAGGTGTGCCACACCAGAAAAAGGTGTGGGATGCCTGCGGGAGAGGCGCGAGTTCGATGGGCGATGCCCATCGCTATTGGATTAGGGCCTTTCAGGCCGGTGAGCGTGTGGGTGTTTCGTAGAGGTGTCCCACACCAGAAAAAGGTGTGGGATGCCTGCGGGAGAGGCGCGAGTTCGATGGGCGATGCCCATCGCTATTGGATTGGGGCCTTTCAGGCCGGTGAGCGTGAGGGTGTTTCGTAGAGGTGTGCCACACCAGAAAAAGGTGTGGCACACCTGCGGGAGAGGGGCGAGTTCGATGGGCGATGCCCATCGCTATTGGATTATGGCCTTTCAGGCCGGTGAGCGTGAGGGTGTTTCGTATAGGTGTCCCACACCAGAAAAAGGTGTGGGACACCTGTGCGAGCGTAGAAATGGGGCGTAGAGCGGCGCGAGAAGAAGCTGTGAAACCTACTGACGATGACAAAATAAATACCACCATCTGACTTGTTCTTTTTCATTTCTGCTTCGTTGCAAAAGTCCTTAAATAGCTCACTATTCGCGGATTTTGCGCCTCGCATAACATGCCTTCGCTAAAGCTATGGCAGTTAATAAACGAAAAATAACTTCGCCATATAGTGGTATTTATTTCGTCAACGTCACCTACTGAATCGCAAATTTTATTAATGTTGTTACGTTTTGTTTACATTAGATGAATCAATAAAACCATCCCTGTGTATTTAGCTATTGGCAAGACGAAAATAATATTGCTGTTCATTGCCCTCATTACCAGCCTTGGTGTGTACAATACTACTTATGCACAGGACTTTCCGCTGCCCAAAGATTTTGTATTCAATCCGCACGTGGATATGAACCAATATACCAAGTATGTTGTGCCCTGTGTAAACTGGCTGGCGGAAACACCCTTGGATGAATACAAAAAGGAGCGTGCAAGGACGAATTATTTTGTGATGAACTGGCTACAGATGAACCCGGACATGCAAATAAGCCTGCCTGATTATTCACTTAAATTCAGCGGTATCAATAAAGACTTGCTCTACCTGTTTATGGAAGGATGGATAAAATATACATTGGAAACAAAAGACACCAATGTTACCAATTGCAGTGTAGCCGGAATAAAAACCATGCTGCAGTACTATAAAGATGGCAAGGCCGCCAGCGTAGGGCGGAGTGATTACTTAGACAACCTTGCGAAGATAGAAAAAGATGGGGCGCTTTACAATTTGTTCGACACTGCCAGAACAGCGCGAAACACTTATATTTACTTGACCGTCCCCTCACCAAAACACCAGTTCAAATACGACGAGAATTATTTTGGGTTCAAGTTTTACAACATAAACCTGATAAGGCCGGCCAGCATGACCTACCGGTATATGCTAGATGGATACTACGACAAATGGATAACCACTACAGACGGCTCCGTTACTTACCCGAGACTGCCACCCGGCAATTATACTTTCCGGGTGCAGGCATCAATGTATCCAGATTTTGAACATGCCGCGGAAAGCAATTATTCTTTCAGTATTTCGCGCCCCGTGTGGAAGGAAAACTGGTTCTTGTCCGTGATGGGAATTGTGGTTATTTCACTCGTATATTTTATCATCAAGCAACGGGAAAAAAACCTCCGGAATATTGCACAACTCAAACATGAGCGTATCATGTTTGAGTACGAGCATTTGAAAAGCCAGGTGAACCCTCACTTCCTGTTCAACAGCCTGAACACACTGAATAACCTGATAGCCAAGGACCAGAAAAAGGCAATTGCTTATACCGAAAACCTGTCGGAACTTTATCACAGCATACTTGCCCACCATGAAAATGACCTGGTGCTTTTATCTGAGGAGATATCTATCCTTGAAAATTATTTTTCGATACAAAAAGGCAGGTTTGGGGCGGCTTTACAGCTTAGGATGAATGTGTCGCCTACGATAATGCAAAGCAGAAAGATAGTGCCGCTGGCGTTGCAGATAGTGATAGAAAATGTGATCAAGCACAATATAATTTCAGAGTCTGAACCACTGGTAATTGATATTTCGGCTAACGAGGAGGAAATTACGATCAGGAATTTTTTGAACCCTAAATTGAGCAAAGAAAAAAGTGAAGGGCTCGGGCTTATCAATATCAGCAGGAGATATGAACTGCTGACAAAGAAGCCGGTAACCTATGGATTCTATGAAAAAGAGTATATTGTAACACTTCCCCTATTATGACAGTAGTAATTATTGAAGACGAACAACCTGCAAGAGAAAGGCTTGCAGAGCTATTGAAGCAGGTAATGCCCGAGGTAAATATTGTAGCTAACCATGACAACGTGCAGGGAGCAAGCGAATGGTTTAGACAACACCCTATGCCTGGCCTTGTGCTGCTTGATGTGCAACTTGCCGATGGCACCGCTTTTGACCTGCTGAAACGGGTAAAAATAGATTGCCCCGTGATCTTTACAACTGCCTATAGCAAGTATGCTATGGATGCGTTCAAGGCCAAAAGTATAGATTACCTGCTGAAGCCTGTGAAAAAGGCAGACCTGGAACGGGCGCTTGAAAAGCTAAATGAGTTTAAGCAGCTATTTACCCATTCGGAAAGCAACTTAGCTGTTGGGAATGTGGCGCCAAAGCCAGAGTATAAGAAACGGTTCATTATCCGCCTGGGCGAACACCTGAAGACACTGAACGTAGAAAATATCTCTTATTGCATCAGTGAAAACAAAGGCACATTCGCAAGGTCGTTTGAAGGACTTAACTACCCCATGGACCATAACCTGGATGCATTGGAGCAATTGCTGGACCCGCAACAATTTTTCCGTATCAACCGCCAGTACCTGATCAATTTAAAGGCAATCGCAGAAATGAAGGTCTATACCAAGGCGCGCGTAATTGTGAAGCTGAATCCGGCTGCAAAAGATACACCAATTGTGAGCTCTGACCGGGCTGCTGATTTTAAGCTATGGCTTGGCGGCGACTTGCCGTAGTTGGTTTCCTTGATCGCAATGTCAGCACCCGACGTGAAAAACCCTATCGGGAGTAAGTTCGATACCTCCGGCATCGCCCCCATTTTGTGTTGGTTTTCTATAATCGTTCGATACCGTCAGCATCGCCGAACACGATTCTGTCCTTTACTATTATGACGTTGGCATAAAGCCGGGGCGATTAATACCTAAATTCAGGGGGTTTGGTGGCCATACGTACGTTCTGTTTTGTCTTGGGCAAATTCCAGTTTGTCCCCCAATTATCCCTGTCCGTCAGAAAGCATCCTGCAAGAACGTTTTTTTCTAATACATTTGGTAGAGACATTGTGTATTTAAGTTCATACTTTTATATGTTCTCTCACCTGTATCCGCTATCTGTGTACGTTGCTCCCGTTCTGGGCGCTTTATTGGCAATGTTTTATTTAATTGTTTAAACATAAATTATGAAAAAGAAATTTATCCTTGTCCCTTTGGTCGGTTTGTTGCTTTTTGTGGTATTGTCGGGCTATGAGTATGGCCCCGGCACGGTAGGATATGAACGCACCGGGGCTTCGGGTAGTGGTACCGGTTGTGGCGGCCCAAGCTGTCATACTTCCGCGTCTTCTTCAACGAGCGGGATCGTCCTTTCTCTTCAGCTTATCGATGCTTCTACATCTACATCGGTTACTACCTATACGCCCGGCCATAGCTATTATATTGTGGTGGGGGGTACAAATTCCAGCTCCTTCAGCGGTTTAGACCATTTTGGCTTCCAGGTTGCGGTCGTTAAGTCATCAGGAGCGGGTTCTGCCAGCTTTGTGAACGCCGGGACATTGGCGGTTACCGGCATTTCTTCTGTAGCGCATACTACCAGCCCATCGGGAGTTAATATTGTAGAGCATGGCCCCAACGCTATCGGTGGATCCCCATATGTTTCGGGCTCCGGCGGAAGCGGCACCACCTATTCTATCAGCGTACCCTGGACTGCGCCATCGGCTGGAACAGGTACTGTTGTCATATACGAGGTGCTAAATGCAGTAAACCATGACGGCAGTTCGTCCAATGATTACTGGAATAACACAACTGCAAATATTCTTGAAGGAGTTGGCACAATATCGGGTACAACATCGGTCTGTCCGACGGCTACAACTACGCTGAATTGTACGCCATCAGGCGGCACGTGGAGTACCAGCGCAGGTACGGGTTCGGTGACTGTTTCTTCTTCCGGAGTGGTGACAGGGTCAACGACCGGGACCGCCACTGTGACTTATAATGCAGGAGCCTCGGGTACCGCTACTACTACGGTCACAGTAAAAGCTGCGCCAGGGGCGATTGCCGGGTCGCTATCCATATGCCAGGGCGCTTCTACCGGCCTAACAGACCCTGCGGGACTTGGTACATGGACGAGCGCGACGACCAGCGTGGCTACAGTAAACCTCATCACAGGGTCAATGGCAGGTGTTGTAACCGGCGCTACAACACCTGCGACGTCTGCTATTACGTTTACCGCCGCTTCAACGGGTTGTACTACCACAAGCACTGCTACAATTAATCCATTGCCATCGGCCATTACGGGAACCACCTCCCTCTGCCAGGGCGCTACAACTACTCTGAGCAATGCCAGCCCGGGCAGCGGCACGTGGAGCAGCGCTACTACGGGCGTGGCCACAATAGGATCGTCCAGCGGCGTGGTAAGCGCTGTTGCCACTGGAAGTACCAGCCCTGCAACAACGGTGATCACTTTTACCAATACTTCAGGCTGTAGCACTACCACCACCGTTACGGTCAATCCCCTACCCTCTGCAATTACCGGGTCAACCAATGTTTGCCCCGGAGCCACAACAAGCCTATCAGACCCGACCGGCACAGGAACCTGGACAAGTAGCAGCCCGACTATTGCAAGCGTTGTGTCAGGCACCGGGCTTGTAAGCGGTATAGCGCCTTCGGGTGGCTCTGCTGTTATCACTTATTCAGTGACGGCTACAGGTTGCACTACCTCAACAACGGTAAATGTAAGCCCCGCCCCAGGAACCATAAGCGGTATCCTTTCTGTTTGTGCCGGATCGACCACGCTGCTCAGTGATGGCGGCGGCGGCACATGGACGAGTGGCAGCACAGGTATTGCGACGATCGGTACGGCGGGTCTGGTAACGGGGGTAGCGCCATCGGGCGGCACATCTGTAATAACGTATGCACTACCCGCTACGGGCTGTACTACAACGGCCATACTAACGGTAAATCCTACCCCTTCTTCTATTACGGGGATATTCAGTGTATGCCCCGGCGCGGTTACGACATTGGGTGATGGTACCAGCGGCGGTAGCTGGAGCAGCGGCTCAGGGGCAATAGCCACTGTTGACGGCTCCGGTAATGTAACAGGGGTATCAACGTCAGGAGGAACCTCTGTTATTACTTATGCGGTATCGGGTTGTTCTGTAACTGCTACTGTCAACGTAAATCCATCGCCGGGTACTATATCGGGGCCCAACCATGTATGCGTGGGTTCCGACATTACGCTTACTGATGGCGGCGGTGGTACCTGGAGCTTTACGGGCAGCGCAGTTTCCGTTGCCCCGGGAACAACAGGTACAGTGAGCGGTATATCTGCCGGCACCGCGGCTATAACTTATACGCTGCCGGTAACGGGCTGTTTTACGAGTACCCCGGTTACCGTTAATCCGTTACCGCTTGCTGGCTCTGTGTCCGGCACTATGGTACTGTGCGTTACGGCGGCTGTGACACTGAGCGATGGAATAGGCGGCGGAATTTGGAGCAGTGCGCTCCCTGGTATTGCTACCGTGGGCAGCACCGGGCATGTTATCGGGTTGGCTAACGGCACAGACACTATATCTTATTCCGTTACCAACGGCTGTGGTACCGCTGTTGCGACAGCAGTTGTAACTATTAACCCGCTTCCCATATCTGGAACGTTGTCGGGTCCCTCATCAGTTTGTGTTGGTTCTACTATATCCCTTACATCATCGGGCAGCCCGGGAGTGTGGACCAGTTCCAGCACAGGTTTTGCAACCGTGGGCAGCGCCAGCGGTACAGTTTCCGGCGCATCGTCAGGAACCACAAATATTTCTTATACAGTTACTAACAGCTGCGGTGTATCTATAGCCTCAAAGCAGGTAACTGTGAATGCATTGCCAACGGTGATCACGGCTTCCGCAACGCATGTTTGCGTTGGTTCAACGATCACGCTGACTGATGCGGGCGGCGGAACATGGGTGAGCAGCGATGCTTCACTTGCTTCTTTAGGGTCGTCCGGGTCGCCAATAACCGTAACAGGAATTGGCTCGGGCACACCGATAGTTACCTACTCACTGGCATCGGGTTGCAGCCGCAGTATTCCATTGACAGTAAATGCTACGCCCGGCGCTATTTCCGGCGCTGCGGCACTGTGCCAGGGATCAACAATTTCCCTTAGCGATACATCTGCGGGAGGCACATGGAGCGTAACGGGCACTTCTGCCACCGTTGCTTCTTCTACAGGGGTCGTTACGGGTGCAGGCAGTGGCATTTCAACGATAAAATATACGTTCCCTGCGTCTGGTTGCGCAACCTCAGCAGTAGTAACGGTTAACCCGATAGTCCCCATTTCCGGCCTGTCATCTCTATGCGCCGGATTAACAACAACACTGAGCGATGCAACGACCGGCGGCGGCTGGGTGAGCAGCAACACTGCTGTTGCAACTATTGGTTCTTTATCTGGCTTTGTTAACGCCGTAGGGCCAGGCTCTGCGGTTATTACTTATACCACTCTGGCTGGCTGTACGGCAACCACAACTATGAATGTTATTTCATCGCCTACGGCAATCAGTGGCACACCTTCCGTTTGCCAGGGCAGTACAACAGCATTGATTGATGCAGGCGGTGGTATCTGGAGCAGCAGCGCGACAGCGAACGCAACAGTAGGCTCTACAGGTATTGTTACCGGCGTTTCCGCAGGGGCAACGTTCAGCACGGCAACTATTTCCTATTCACTCGGTACCGGGTGTACAGTATCTGTAATTGTAACAGTTAATCCGCTGCCATCAGCTATAGCCGGGGCGGTAACGCATGTATGTCCCGGTGGTTCGATATCCTTTACAGATCCTTCCCCCAGCGGTACGTGGATAGTGGTGAACCCGAACGCAACAATAGGCACCACTGGTTCTGTATCCGGCGTTACAGCAGGTCTCGACACCATATATTATGCTCTGGCCACAGGTTGTTCTGTGTCAAAAGCAATTACAGTAAATGCTATACCTGCTGCAATTGGCGGCACGTTATCACTATGCCAGGGCGCTACCACCAGCCTTACTGACGGATCGGGCACTGGTACGTGGGCCAGCGGCACTACTTCTGCCGCTACGGTTTCAAGTGCGGGGTTGGTTTCGGGCGTTTCATCCGGCATTACAAGCCCGGTTACGTCAACGATCACTTTTACGCTTGGGGCTACCGGCTGCACTGCTACAGCAGTGGTTACGGTGAATCCGCTTCCATCCGCAATAAGTGGCAGCGCCCTGGTATGCCCAGGGGCTACAACAACGCTAACTGACGTTATTACAGGTGGTACATGGAGCAGCAGCAGTGTAGGCTCTGGTTCGGTGTCCGTATCAACTACAGGCGATGTAACCGGCGTTTCCACAGGGACATCGATAATAACTTATACTTTGGGTACAGGCTGCAAGGTCACGAAGACAGTTACAATCAATGGCCTGCCCCCTGCAATCGGCGGTAGTGGCAACATCTGCGGCACTGGCACTACGTCTTTGATCGATGGCACTCCCGGTGGCACATGGTTCATCAGCCCAGCGAGCAGCGCTGTGGCCACCGTATCTACAACAGGGGTTGTTACGGGTGCGGGCTTAGGCACAGCAACAGTTAGCTATACGCTCCCAACAACAGGCTGCACCACCATGCTTGTGGTAACCGTAAACCCATTACCATCAGCTATTACCGGTACAACGAATGTTTGCGTTGGTTCAACGATCACATTAAGCGATGGTGGCCTGGGCACCTGGACGAGCGGGGCACCAGCCATTGCAACCGTAGGATCGGGGTCAGGGGTAGTAACCGGCGTATCGGCGGCGTTGCCGACGGCTACCATTACCTATACTTTACCAACCGGCTGTAAAACGACCATGGTAGTTTCGATAAATGCATTGCCGCCTGCAATAGGGGGATCTGCAGGCGTTTGTATTGGGTCTTCAACGAGTTTGATAGAATCTGGCAGCGGTATATGGGATGCCAGCAATACCAATGCTACCGTTGGGCCAACAGGGTCTGTGACGGGTGCTATTGCCGGTATGGATACAATCAGCTTTACATCGGCATCCGGCTGCATGATAACCAAGACAGTAACGGTACATGCCGCACCGGCAGCTATCACCGGGACATTGGCCGTATGCCAGGGAGCAACGACCAGCCTTCTTGACGGCGCCGGAGCAGGCACATGGGGCAGCAGCGCAACAGGTGTGGCTACAGTTTCTGCTACGGGAGTCGTATCCGGTGTGACATCGGCTGCTACCGTTCCGGCTACAGCTATTATAGGCTTTACGCTTACAAGTACCGGTTGTTCCACAACCACAGAAGTAACGGTTAACCCATTGCCATCGCCCATTACGGGTGTTACCCACGTTTGTCCGGGAACTACAGCTACATTAGTTGATGGTGGTGGCGGGACGTGGAGTACCGCGAGTACCCTGATAACAGTAGGTTCGTCATCGGGGACTGTCACTGGTGTATCGGCGGGTCTTGCGTCAGTAGATTACACATTAATTACCGGCTGTGGCACCAGCATAGTGGTAACAATAAATGCCCTGCCCACGGCAGGAACAGTAACGGGCGGGTCAAGTGTATGCGCGGGCGCACACACCACGCTTACCGATGCCGGTACGGGCACATGGAGCAGCAGTAATATATCTGTTGCCACAATAGGCACTACGGGTATCGTTGCCGGGGTGGCGGCTGGGGTGGATACATTAGCATATACAGTTACGAATATTTGCGGATCAGCAATAGCCATTCATGTGGTAACCGTGAACCCTAACCCCGTTGCCGGGACAATTACCGGGCCATCGACAATATGCATGGGCCCAACAGGAATAACGCTGACCGATGCCTCGGCAGGCGGCGCCTGGAGCAGCAGCAATAGTGGGATAGCTACGATAGGCTCCGGCACAGGCGTGGTGAGTGGTGTGGCCCCGGGCTTCGTCACCTTTACCTATAGCGTTACCAATTTATGCGGTACGGCAACAACTACAGCAACAGACACTGTTTACCCCGCCGCAGCAGTAGATTCCATAGTGGGGGCAGATACTGTATGCCAGGGTGCAACGATCGCACTTACAGATCCATCGGGTACCGGGGTATGGTCGAGCAGCAGCGCGAATGCCACAGTTGACGCAACCGGCGTGGTGACCGGGGTAAGTGCAGGCTCCGCTACGATCAGCTATTCGGTAACTACAATATGCGGTACAGCAACGGCGCAATTATCGCTATATGTGAAATCAACGGCCGAGTGCAACACAGGCGTGAGTGAATTGCCCGCTTTGGGTGAAACGATCAAGGTATATCCTAACCCGTCACAGGGTACATTTACGGTTCAACTACCTGCGACTACAAACGGCTCCGTAATAACAATAATGGACGTTACAGGAAGAGTGATAGAAACAAGAAATATTGCCGCGACTAATTCCCAGAATGTAGTGTTTGAATTAAGGAATGTGGCAGCGGGCAGCTACTTAATAAGAGTAAATGCTGATAATAATACATTCAGGGATAAGATAGTGATCTGGTAGTAACACTATCTTATTGAGTCGTTTTGTCGGGATATAGATTACGGTCACCGATCGTTGTCTATATCCCGATATTGTTTTATTAAATTGCCATTAAAATAGCCCATTCTTTACGATCATCCGACCGGTTTTTTTCCCGGTTTGTCCTTGTTTTTTCCCTGTTTATCGTGAAGTGTTATTTTTGTTGGGTTTATACATTAAATTTGTTTTGCATTTTGAGTGCGCATTATTCTATATCTATCTCTTAACCGATTAAACCCTAAAGTATGAAAAAGAGCCTCGTTCTCTTGCCCTTAGTGGGCATTTTCCTGTATGTAATTTTATCAAGCGCCTCCAACGGTCCTGGCCAATACGGCACATATTATGAAAGGACCGGCGCCACCTACACCGGCTCAACCGGCATCGTGGGTTGCGTTGGCAGTGGGTGCCATGCCACTGGTCCCACAAGTGGTATTGGCGTAACGGCTACATTGATAGATGCATCTACATCTACGGCAGTTAGCACCTATACAGGCAGCCATTCCTATTATATTCAAATAACAGGTACCAATTCCACTTCATCCTCTTTACCCTACTTTGGGTTCCAGGTTGCGGTTGTAAAAACCGGAGTGAATAGTACGTCAGGTGTTGCAGGTACTTTATCGGTTTCGGGGATTTCTTCTGTGGCACATACATGGGCATATGTAGGAACTACCGTATTTCTTGTTGAGCATTCTGTACCAATTGGGGGTTCGCCTTATGTTTCAGGTAGCGGCGGCAGTGGTACTACCTATACCATAAGCGTTCCCTGGACGTCTCCGGCTTCCGGCACCGGCTCCGTCACCATATATGCTGTATTGAACGCAGTTAACCATGATGGGAATTA
This sequence comes from Bacteroidota bacterium, assembly GCA_013288445.1. Taxonomy (GTDB): domain Bacteria; phylum Bacteroidota; class Bacteroidia; order Chitinophagales; family Chitinophagaceae; genus Nemorincola. Next base: position 511 of record JABDBX010000041.1, on the reverse strand, counting down.
CACCGGGGACTACTATAACAATACAAGTACCACCATCACAGAGGGTATGGCGCCAATAACAGGTACCTTGTCGGTTTGCTCTGGCCTCACAACTACTTTAAACTGTGCTACTACAGGGGCCTCATGGAGTTCGAGCAGTGGTACCGGGACGGGGTCGATCGCATCATCAGGGGTTGTTACCGGCAGTTCTGCAGGCACTGTTAATATCACTTACAATGCGGGCAGCGCTGGTACAGCGTACGCGATAGTAACTGTTAATGCAGCGCCATCGGCAATTGCTGGGGCTTCATCATTATGCCAGGGCAATACAACAACATTAACCGACCCCAGCGGCCCCGGAACATGGGTGAGCAGCACACCGGGAGTGGCTACTATAGGTTCATCTTCGGGATCGATGACAGGGGTTTTAAGTGGCAGTCCGGTCCCGGCAACCACTGTGATCACTTATACTTCGCCTGGAGGATGCTCCGCCTCGGCGACAATTACTGTGAATCCCTTGCCCAATCTTATC
>JABDBX010000040.1 GCA_013288445.1 Bacteroidota bacterium | reverse complement strand
GGATATTATATTCAATATTGCCACTTATTTCCCCGGACTTGATTTTATTGACCTCGGCAGCGGGTTCAAAGTACCATACAAAGATGACGACCAGGAAACCGATGTTACTTCACTGGGCAGGAAGGTAACCACAGCCGTGCAGGAATTTGAAAAAGAGTATGGCCGCGCGGTAGAAATATGGTTTGAGCCAGGTAAATACTTAGTGAGCGAATGCGGCTCGCTGGTGGTAAAGACCAATGTAATAAAGCAAACAACAGCAACCGTATTTGCGGGGGTAAACTCAGGTTTTAATCACCTGATACGGCCCATGTTTTACGACTCCTACCATCGCATTAGCAATATCTCCAATCCAGACGGACCGAAACGCATCTATACTGTAGTGGGCAATATTTGCGAGACTGACACCTTCGCCTGGGACCGTGTACTGAACGAAGTAAGGGAAGGTGACTTCCTGGTGTTTCACAACGCAGGGGCCTATGGTTTTGAAATGAGCAGCAACTTCAATTCGCGCTTAAAGCCCGCCGAGGTGATGCTGAAAGAAGGCAAATTCCAACTCATCCGCAAGGCTGATGTGTTTGAAGACCTGCTGAGAAACCAGGTGATGTAGGCTGGGGAAAGTGTTATAAAATAAAATGAGGCTGCCTTTGTGGGAACAGCCTCATTTTTTTATGCTCAAAATTTCATTCTACCAACCAAGTACGTAGGCAAATATCAGCGGTGCTACTATAGTAGCATCGCTCTCTACAATGAACTTGGGGGTATGAATATCTAATTTACCCCAGGTTATCTTTTCATTTGGCACGGCGCCACTGTATGATCCGTAAGATGTGGTGCTGTCGCTTATCTGGCAAAAGTAGCTCCAGAAAGGTACATCGTGCCACTCCAGGTCCTGGTACATCATGGGTACCACACATATCGGGAAGTCGCCTGCTATACCCCCTCCTATCTGGAAGAAGCCAACGCCTTTGCCAGATGAGTTGGCACGGTACCAGTCGGTGAGCCACATCATATACTCTATGCCGCTCTTCATGGTGCTTGGTTTCAGCTCGCCTTTTATGCAGTAAGACGCGAAGATATTGCCCATCGTGCTGTCTTCCCATCCTGGTACTATTATGGGTATATTCTTTTCAGCGGCGGCTATCATCCAGCTGTGTTTAGGGTCTATCTCGTAGTCAGGTTTCATTACCTCGCTCAGCAATAGCTTGTACATATACTCATGCGGCAGGTAGCGTTCGCCACTTTCCTCGGCGGCCTTCCATATCTTGAAGATGTGTTTCTGTATCCGCCTGAATGCTTCTTCCTCAGGTATGCAGGTATCTGTAACGCGGTTATAACCCTGCTCCAGCAGTTCAAATTCCTCTGTGGGCGTGAGGTCGCGGTAGTTGGGTACGCGCTTGTAGTGCGTGTGCGCAACAAGGTTCATAATATCTTCTTCCAGGTTAGCGCCCGTGCAACTGATGATATCCACCTTTCCGGCGCGTATCATTTCGGCAAATGAGATACCCAGTTCGGCAGTGCTCATAGCGCCTGCCAGCGACACCAGCATCTTGCCCCCTTCCAGCAGATGTGTTTCATAACCCTTGGCTGCGTCCACCAACGCAGCAGCATTAAAATGCCTGTAATGATGTTGTATAAATTGTGAGATCGGTCCTTTGTTCATGTTAGATTAAAATTTTAAAATTTGATTGTTTTGAAAAATAACTCGATATTCAGTATTGGTAACGCCTGATGTTGCTCACAATTCCTTTCTATATACCGTTACCTGGAAATAATTTGGGTTGTCTTTTATAAAATCCGGCTTCCGGCTTCCATTGTTCTGCAATTCAAGAATTGCCCGGCGAATGCCGAGACTAAACCTGTTTACATAGCCGGAGATTTTCGCGGCTTCGGCCAGTGCCGGATTGCGATAATCGTTAGTATCCGGGAAGTTTACGGCTGACTGCCCGTAAAGCCCCCCGGGATTGCTGATCTCAATGCGATCTGTAAATTCGTAAAATTTTATCGGGGCATTTGATTGATAAGTCCGGTGGATAATAGCATTGTATAATAACTCTTTTATAGCATCTGGCGGAAACTGATAATAATAAGGGTCACCAAGTTTTTTCTGTACCTTTTTTGCTATCTGCGATTTAATAAACTCCTCCATTACCTTCATTTGGGTAAAGAGGTCGCCGGTAAATTTATACTCAAAATCAAATTCGCTTGCAACATCATCGCCTTTGAACCGTACATACTGAATATATGCGCCCGGTAAAAAAAACTCGGGATTCTTACCAAACATAAGAATACCGGCGTTTGTAGGACAACCAGCCTTTAGATCAAAGAACTTTAGCGATGCAAGCTGCTCCCTTTCTTCCCTGTGGTTTGCCTGTAGTGCTTCAGGGCTTATCGCTTTTTCTAAATAGCCAAGTTTAAAAATACTTACCGACAAATCGCTGATTGAGCTATCCCGACAAGGCATGGTATCGAAACTCCGGGAAAAGGAAGATCTTTTTTCATTCAGTATTATTTCATCCGCATCATTTGCCACCCTCTTCGTTGGTCCAACTCTTACCCATATCTTGTTCTTATATTTTACCGGTGGTTGGGTATGGGGCTGCACTTCTGCAACTGCTACCTCACCACCTGGAAATGAAAACTTCTGAACCGCCATTGATGGGGGCGGCACTATGTTTCCGTCTGTTCTTATTGCTGATAAATTTTGAAGCAGTTGGTCGGTAACTTTCAAATCACATAAACTGCCGTTATCATTGGCACCGACAATCAAATATCCGGGTTGCTGGTTATTGGGTAAGTCGTTAGCAAAAGCACAGATAGCCTCACCAAATTTATCAGTATTTGATATGGCAACTGTTCTTTCTACCCTGTCTGATTCAACCTCTTTTAGCAACCGCGCGAGGTCTTCAATTTGTATCATGTTGTATGATTAAACGCATCCTCACCTGCCAATAATAAAACCCCTCCTCTAAAAACTAAAAAGCAGCAGCCGTAACTGTTGCTTTTTATAATTCTATTCAATACCACGAAATGTCATCGTGAACTTTAGCCGAACGACAGCATCGGCTCAATTATTGGTTACCACGGGAATTGAGCCATTAAGCCATTGCGCCATGTCATCGTGAGCTTTTGCCGAACGAAAGCCATTATGATACCACTTCCCCCTTCATCACAAATTTCTTAGCCCATTCTGTAGTTATAGACTTAGGGCGCTCTATAGGGAAGCCCAGTGCGCGGTCCCAGCAAAGGCTGGCGAGTACCCCAAGTGCGCGCGACACACCAAAGAGTACGGTATAAAACTCTTCTTCTACAAGTCCGTAATGTTTTAGCAACGAGCCGGAGTGTGCATCTACATTAGGCCACGGGTTTTTGATCTTGCCGGTGCTTTCCAAGATTGGTGGCGCTACTTCATAGATGTTCCAAACAGTTTTCACCGTAGGGTCATCGGGGCAATGCACTTTTGCAAACTCCATCTGGGCTATAAACCGTGGGTCGGTCTTGCGGAGTACTGCGTGGCCGTAGCCGGGCACTACCTTACCTTCCAAAAGTGTTTTATGAATATAGTCTGCTATCTGCTCTTTACTCGGTGCGTCAGAGTTCAGCTCCTTGCACATTTCTTCTATCCAGCGTATCACTTCCTGGTTGGCAAGGCCGTGTAGTGGACCAGCAAGGCCGGTCATACCTGCGGCGAACGACAAATAAGGATCGCTGAGGGCCGAACCTACAAGGTGCGTAGCATGAGCCGATACATTACCGCCTTCATGGTCTGCATGGATTGTGAGGTACAAGCGCATCAGTTCTTTAAAGCTTTCATCCTCGTACCCAAGCATGTGTGCAAAGTTGCCCGACCAGTCGAGCATACCATCTGGCTGAATGTGCTCCCCGTTCTTGTATTTGCGGCGATATATATAAGCTGCAATACGCGGCAGACGGGCTATAAGCGTCATGGTATCTTCATAGATATAGTCCCAATGCTGCTTCTTGCTGATGCCATCGTTGTAAGCTTTTGCAAATTTAGATTCGGTGCCCAGCGCCAGTATAGCCGCTGTAAACTGCGTCATAGGATGCGCAGAAACCGGGAACGACTCTATGACGTCGAAAACATAATTGGCCACGTGCGAGCGGCGTGCCCATGTAGCGGATATATGATCCACGTCTTCGTGCGTGGGTATCTGCCCTACCAGCATCAGGTAGAACAACCCCTCTGGCAATGGCTCTGTGCCGCCCGCCACCTTGGGAAGTTTCTCCCGGAGCTCAGGTATGGAGAACCCGCGGAAACGGATGCCCTCATTAGCATCGAGCAATGATGTCTCGGTAACCAGCCCGGTGATGCCACGCATACCCTGGTACACTTGTGCCAGCGTCACATCTTCTATCTTGGTATTCCCGTACTGTTCTATTAAACTTTTTATTTCCTTGCCTTGTTCGTCAGCCTTCTGTTTGAAGAGGTCTTTTACGTAACCCATATGTAGTGTTTGATTGTGGTAATAAGGAATTTTTACGCGCACAAAGGTAGTAAAAGACCAGCAACGTAACGTGAATAATAAATTAAATTGGCTCACAAAAAACGAAATTCCAAAAAACAACAGAAGAGACCTCATGCACCCTGACTTTGCGCTTTCTTTGCGTTAACCTTTGCGCCCTCTGCGTGAAATTTTCATATACCACCACTCAAAAACCGCCTTTTCATATAAGCCTCTAAAATGTTTGAAATTATTTGAAAATAGCTTTGCAGAAACCAAAATGACTCCTATCTTTGCACTCCCAAAACAACAAGTAGGGAGCATAGCTCAGCTGGTTCAGAGCATCTGCCTTACAAGCAGAGGGTCCGCGGTTCGAACCCGTGTGCTCCCACAGACAATACGTTGAAAGTCGCTCCCAGAGCGACTTTCGCGTTTTTAGCGAGTACGAGCTGGCAGATTTGTCGGCAGTTTTCATAACTAAAACAATCGAATACAATAGGCAATCTCAAACAAACAAAAAGGAGAGCGAAGCTCCCGCTACCAATGCCTTGAAGCCCAATACTAACGCGGGTTTCTTATTTTTGACTCGAAAAGGTGGTAGATTTCAAATATTAGTTGAACACAAAAAGAGATGCGCTGCACCTCTTTTGTGTCTCATTTTAATACCCCAACCATAACTGTAAAATAGAAAATAGAAAAGCCAGATACTTTATTAGGTATCTGGCTTCTTCCAGCTTTTCTTAATTTCTCTAATAATAAAACATTCAAAGTGCCTATTTAGTATAAGCCATCAAAACTTTATTATAAGTTTTTTCATCCAAATATACCGTTGCCATCCAAGATATATTCGCCCCGTTAGGGTCAGGTTCGTAGTGATTCCATTCCCAATCGAACATATAAGGATCAAGCCCAAATTTATCTTTAAGAGAAAGATATTTGGCTTCTCCTGTTGTAACTTCTTTATCATCTAATTGCAATTCAAATTCATAATTTAATCCTGCACGATCTCCCATAAAGACAATCATACTGTACCGCTCAGCCGTAGCCTGCATTTCGTTTGTTTTTTCCATTTTCTTAATTTCATTTTTGTTGAGGCTATATTTCTAACCTTCATGATTATTTTACTTGTGAATTCTAAAAGGTTCACAAATTTTTAAAGATTCTTTTTTGCGCAAAAGCACATCGGCGGACCTCTTGTGGTTATCATAAATAATTTGATAGTTGTTATTGAGCTTTCAGACCAGAAGCTTCATTGAATATGGCGTATAAAAAAATAGACTCTTTTAGAAGTACAGCGAAAGAGATGCGCTCATCCTTGTTTGTTTTAATTGATAATGGTTTGGGTTAATCAGATTATAGTTTTTATTGTTGACTATCGTTATCTGGCTTTTTTTCCATTTCTGCCTTTTGCTTTGCTTCCTGTTTAATTAGTTTATCGAGTATCTCTGCATGTTTGCGGTTGTCTGCCTTTATGTATTTCATGAAGTTTTCCTGTGTCTTATGTCCTGACATAGCCATGATCGTAATTATAGGCACTCCCTTCAAATACATGTTAGTGCAAAAGGATCTCCTGGCTGTATGAGCAGAAACTTTCTGAAATTTCAAATATGTTTCTATTTCAACCTTATGTGCCCTGGTAATTTTCTTCAAGAACTCTTTTTGTAACGAAGGAACTTTCTCAGCTATCTCTTTAATGTAGCGGTTGAATACCTGATTAGGAGGACATTTTGGGAACCCGTTGGGGTATTTTGAAAGTATCTCCTTAAACATTGGCAGAACAGGAACTATGACTTTTGTCACTGAACGAATAATTCTTCTGTTCTTTCCCGGATCTATTTCCAAAAAGCCATCATTAATGTGTGCCAAGCGCAAAACTGAAAAGTCTTGAAACCTGAGACCCGTATTACACGCTATAACAAAATAGTCTCTTACCGTTTCATAAAGTGGCGTAGGAAACTCAGTTATTGCCATCATCCCTTCTATTTCCGGGTCATTCAAATAGATACTATCAGACTTTTCTCGCCTAACAATAACCTTAACTTCAGAGGCTTGTTGAAAGTCAATTAGCTTCTTTTCGTTGGCATAGGAAATAAGTAATTTAAATACCGTGAGATATTTAGCACTAGTGTTAACGGCAAGCTTATTATTAAGATAATCTGTGAACGCTTTAACGAGTTTCTGATTAATGTCTTTTAAATTATATTTACAATAGTTCCCCTCCTGAAACTTTACAAAGTGATTCAACGCTGACTGATATGGCTTTATGCTATTGGGATTTAAATCCAGGTCATCGCTGCTTCGTCTTACTCCAGATTTGCTATCGTCGATAAGGGTTTGAAAAAAGTCGGTTATAAGAATTGGCTTCGCTTCTACAATTTCGGACGCGGCAGGGCATATCTTTTCGAGAACTTCCTTTTGGAGCATTTTTGCAGGCACAACACCCTTAATGTTTTTTTGCAAATCATCATGGGTGTCCCGTACCAACTGCTCAAATCTATTAAGCCTCCCAATCAACGCATTGTTCCCAGCAATAGGCTTAGGCTTGAATTTTTTATTGTCCCAGTCATCCTTATCGATGCTCTCACCGGGGTAAAGAATACATCTTTGTCCCCGGTAAGTAGCAGTCAGATAGATAGCCGTACGTCCCTTTTTTTTAGGATCGGGATTGCGCAGGTAAAAATTGCATCTCATACTTTCTTACTATTCAAAAAATTAATTAAATCAGTTTCAAAAAATCGATACTTACCATTAATAACAACATGTAGCAGTTTACCTTGGCGCACGTATAGACTCAATGTCGCAGGCGTGACCTGTATGTAAGCCGCAGCTTGTTTTCGGGTAAGTATTTTTGTGTCGTTCACAGGAACGAGGGCTGGAGGATAAGGAAGTTTCCCCGATAATGCCTTATTTACAGCATCTTCAACAAGGGACATTAACAGATCGTGTAGTTTTGAAAAAAGGGTTTCCATTTTTTATTTTTTTGTGGTAAACGATATTGTTTGCGAAGGAAAAGTCATAGTCACACTGGAATAGCGTGTGCCTACTATGATTGCTTTGATACTTTATTTGCCGGTGAAGTGTTGTCGTAGAATTCTCTTACCTGCAAGTCATGCGGTATTGGTCGCACTTTATCTACCTGTTTGAAGAAATAAGGTGTCTTGGTGAATTTACACTCATCCCGGAGTTGTCTTGCCCAGTCTGTGTTAAAGGGTCGTTTGCCCTGACCACTTTCACCGCCAACTATAACCCAATCAATCAGCTTTGGTCTCAACCATGGGAGCAAAGTCAGCCTTGCAAGCTGAGGCTCCACGGAAAGAAATCTTCTACCCTTAACTTTTAACAAGTGAGTAATCAAGTTGTTAGCTGTGGATTGATTTACTACTGACGTGCCGAACATAACATTTGTCGGAGGGCTCGTTTTCCATGACTCCGGTATGTATTTATTTATGTTGCTAGGACGCTTTGTTAGCAGGAGAAAATCAAGATTAGGGTACTTTCCATCGGTAATATTCTGAAAGAACCTTTCTCGTAAATCGTCAGTAGTTGTCTCCAAAATCTTTCCGTTGTTATCAATGAGCGGTTTGGGGTTCTCAAAGATGTCCATCATAGACCCGACAAATACAGGATGAACTGCATTGTCCTTGGCAGCTAGACGTTGAAATTTATCAAGGTCAATCCAAAAAGATGCAATCATCTTTCTGGGGTTATCTGCTCCCCATATATCCTGACCCCAGCGCCGCGACCAGGTTGCCGCATAACAATTATTGCAACCTTCATTGACTTTCACGCATCCATGCCATAAATTGGCGGTTCGTTTGGTCCACTCTATTTTTGTATTTAAAGCCATTATTATTTTGTTTATTGATTAAGTAAAAAAGTGATAGGGTATAGGTGTGTTACAATAGCCACTATTCAAGTGAATGAACGCTCAGGTGGAATGATTCGTAATTTGGGATTATCCAGTTGCCATTTGGTTGCTTCGCTAGCCTCTCAGTAGATTTAATTTCATAGCTATCTACCGTAAGCATTGCACTGATGCCTTCTAACTCTATTTGGCTGTTATCAGACAACATTGCGCTGATTTTTGTGATAAAACTGGGAAAGGTGTGTCCCTGATTCCGTTGATTGCCTTTTGGCATGTACTCAGCTACCTTCGTTGCAACATCTTCAGGGCTTTCTTCCTCCTCCTTTGTGTCGTCCTGAGTCGTGTCATTTGTCCCTGTGGTGGGAACACCGTTCTCAGTGTCTGTTGCTGTACTTTCAAATGAGGCATCAGTGCCAGCGGAAGTTGTCTCCGGCTGGGGTTTCTTGTTGCCGGTACAACTAGTACCCTCCGTACCCGAATCGTTTTGCTTGCGTTTTTCTATTTCTTCGTTTGCGGCATTAATTGCCTTTACCGCGGCATTTAAGCTCTCAGTTTCAGCGATTTCTATGAACTCCTCACTATCATAGTTTAGTAATAGCAGGATGTTTTTTACCTGGTACTTTGAGATATCCAGAATATATGCTAGTCTGTCCTCTTTGTCACCTTTTTTGAGAATTGACTTAAACCAATCTTTCCCATCGGGAGTGGCAATGTATTCAAGTATATGACGAACAAGCCTAATTGTGCAGCGAAGGTTTTTGTGCTCTTTACACAGAAAAAGAATTAAGAATAGAGCGACATCGGACTCTTCCATATTCATTATATCCATTTCTATTTCTTCACTTTTGAGAGCGATCATTGCCTCAAGTGAGCACTTATGCCCCAGCAGGTGTACTTTTTTACCTTTCCAATAGCCGGTAGGGTTTGTATAAACACCATATTTCGCAATACCGTCAATAAAGAACTTCTGAGTAATTACGCCATTCCAAATGCGTTTGAAGATGGGGTCTTCTAGGATAATATCCGTAGGGATAAGTTCGATTTTTATATTTTTCTTGAACATAATTTTTAAATTTTGATGTTAAATAATAGGCGAAAAGATTCCCCAGTCGCATTTTGCGATTATTTTTTTTCAATATGCAGCTGGTTATTTTTTCTCCCTAATGAGTTGCCGCGCCTGCGCGGGGGCACGGCAACCCACTTTGGAGTGCTTGCATCAGAAGATAGATAACTGTAACTTTGTACTTCAGCAACGGTCAAATCTCACCTGGCAAACGTTCTATTCGAATAGGGCACAAAGATACGTTGGCGAAAGACCACATTACAAATAAAATACATTTTATATTGCGCACCTGTAATCCATTTAATTGCTTATCCATTTATCTCTTACCAATTAACTCTTACCAATTAACTCTTATCCAGTTAACTCTTATCCAGTTAACTGGTTATCTATTTAACTTAACATCCGGTTTATTAGGTATTCAATAAATTCCATGAAACGGACAAATCCAATTCGTTCGATATTGCTTGATTATTTCAAGGCGAAAAATAGAAAGTAACTTTGGCGCTAAATAACAACTGATGAAGAAAGATGTTGCGCAAGAATTTCTCGAACGAATCAGAAATTTGAAAATCAATGTTGAGGACAGTAAGCATAAAAAGACCGACAACCGTACGCGAAAAAAGGCTGACGATCTTGAGCGGAATAAGGCAGACATACTTAAGCGAAGTATGAGAAAGCTTAATAGTAAGTATGGCAAAGCCATTCTTAAATTCTTTTACACCAATGAAAAAATGCATCACGAAGATGTCGAACAAATGAGCGAATTGGGGTTGGGCTCAGAGAACATCTATAAAAGTCTAGAAGTTATTGAGACAGTGGGAATTGTGGAGATAACCCAAACATCACCCGCGCATTGGAGTTTTAAGAAAGACCAGTGGGGGAAATACTTAGACAATATCAATTCTTTAGCTGAAGTTGAAGAAATCAAAAATAGCGGTTCTGCTCAATTGATAGAACAAAACCGGGACGGAGATGTTTTAATCTATAAGTCTAAGCAGTACCAGCTCGCGTTGGATTATGTAGGCTGTCTTTGCCTATCTAAAAAAAATGTTGCACTAATCGAAGCCCTATTAGAGAAAGTTAGTGAAATAAATGACGATGAGAATGAGGCTATGATGGATAAAGAGTTTTGGAAGAAAGAGAAATTTGGTGTCCAATCTACAGTGAGGAATAATCTCGAACGAATGGCTATGTATAATTTAATTAACAGAAAGCCGAATCACAATTTTATGGACAATACAATTAATCCAAATGGTTTAAATAAGTTATTGACTTTTGTAGAAAGCAATAAATTCCAAGACAAAGCATCGCGAAAGTGGGAACCACCGCGCAAGGACTACTTAAAAGCTATCGACCCAAAAATAATTAGTATTAACCGATTACTTTAAAAACAAAAAAGCCACCAGTGACGGTGGCTCCAGTGTAGTGTAAGTCGCTGTTTAGTTTTTATACATGAATAGCTTCTCTACTCTTGGTGCTGCTTTATGACTTATGCCCGGCTTGATTGTCGTTCGCCACACACATTCAAAATCCGGTGGCATTACATACTCGCTTACAAAGACAATATTATTCCTGCTAACGGTACGCACCCACTCATAAAATTCTTCGTGGTTGAATGGCATTTTGTAGAAATCTGCAAACTTATAAGGGGGGTCGCAGTAAATAACGTTGCCCTTGCCAACATTAATGTTCCTGTAATCGCTATGCAATAGGTGAATGCCGGAAAGGTTCTGATTAAGAAGGCATTTCTTGCTTCCGTCAAATACTCCTGGACTGAGATGTTCATGATAACTTTCCATCCATTTATTGCAATAGGTTGGAAAGAACCCCATAGCTCCTACATACCAATTATAAAACTTGTCTTTGTTAGACTTAATATAGTTGAAAACGGTTTTTGAAAAGCATTTCGCCTGCTCTATGCTGTCCGGATTTTGTTGGGCTTGTTTTAATAAAGCAATAAGATACTTGTTGGCATCATAGCCTATTCTTGTATGATGTTTCACTTCCGTTATCATGTTTGCTCCGCCAACAAATGGCTCGATGTACATGCCCTTCGGATATACCTTAAGCCCTTGCTGAATGATTGGTAATAGCTTTTTAGCTAAACGTCTTTTACTTCCTACATATCTCATAAATTAGTTTTTTCGTTTGTTAGTAATAGTTATAAAAATCAGAATCGGTTTACCTACACTATGCCTTGTCGCCATAATTATTTTGCAGCGCAATTGGGTCTTTCCTGCAATAAACATAGAACCGCCTATAAACGGTTCGATATAAAGCCCTTTGGGATAAACTTGTAGCGCCTTCTGAATAAAGGGTAATAAATAAGGTGCGAAACGTCTTTTACTTCCTATGTATCTCATAATTCCGGGTTTTAGGTTGTTTAGAAATAGAATTATCAATTTGTGCTGCTCTTGCTGAGTAGCGAACATCAAAACTGCGATGTGAAACTGAGCTGTAGTAGTGCATGGTTCGACGGCTGATGACACCTACCCATGCGTAGTGCCGCCAGTTGATTTGGCTTTTGAAATTTATCATAATTGAATTGTTTACTGAAGAATATCTTTAAGAATGCTTGAGGGTAAAAGTGATCTGCCTGGCTGACTCGCCACGTACATGAAACCGAAATTTGACTCGAAACTGAGACGTTGCAGATATAAAAACCAGCGTCTAAATGATAGTGCAAAGATACGAAATTTAAACCAAATTATCTATTGAAAATATGGCTGAACTTGGCTATCAGAGCTACTTTCAGCGTTTATAAGAAACAATAATGAAGACGAATAATTTTCTTGAATAAAACAATTATTGGGGTTGAATTCAACCTTTCACTCTGGCGTGAAGACTTCGCGGACAGCACACTTCGTTTGTCTAAATTGGGGTTGAATTCAACCCCATCATAAACGATATGCCAATGCAGTAACGCGACTGGGAGGCGTACCCAGATAAGCAACTTCTTTTCTCTATGCTATTTGCGGTACTATTCCATAGATAGCAAACTTCTCTTCCACCTGCTTTTTCAAATCTGCAATGTCCGCTGCGTGAGTAAAATATATTGCGTCAAACAGTGTAAAATAGTATTTGCTCTTTTTCGGCACAATACAATTGAATATACTGGCTTCCAAATTTTGTAGCTTACTCGCCATGGTAATATCGCAGCTATGTAATAACTCAATAGAATTATAAGTAAGCGGGTAAAGCTTTTTAAACTTTTGAGCAATCTTTTTGTGTGGCTTGAAGTCAAAATATATTGCCGAATATAGCGGCTTCTTTACAGAGTCCTTATCCGGGTATTTCTTTTTGGTTATAAAGCGGTAGTATATTTCCGCATTCTCACAATCAGCTAAATAGTTGCCATCCATCTCCAAGCCTAATGATCTGAGCAAATAACAAAGCAATAGCGGCTGGCAGTTCTTTATGTCTATGCAATGATACTGTTGACCGTTAATGTGTAGGTGAGCGCGGCTTACCTTTGATAGATTAGAAAATGATGTATAAACACGGTTAACTTTTACACCCTTTTTTATTGACCTCTCTTTATTTAATGATAGCAATCGTGACAGTCGCTTGCGCAGCTTGTTATCATTCATGCCTGTATTTAAGTAGTAATCGTATTCGTCTTTAATGGCACCTACAAAGTCGCATTCTGTATAGCGTATCGCTTTCTCAAACTTTGCAGGGTATTTGGCATCTGTCGAGAGTTTTTTTGCAGAAAAATTATCAGTAATCACTAGCCCAGGCGTATCGAGTCTATACCGGTTGTGTATCCTGTATTGGCAGTATCTTTTTCCTTGTTCAAAGAATTTTCCGTCACCGTAAGGAACTCTTGTTATTATTTCAAGCTCGGCTAAAATATCAATATATGCCCTATACTGTTGCCCGGTAAATACTTTGCTTATTTCTTTTGAAGGAATTATTACGGTCGTATTGTCGGTCATAAGCTGATCTACATACTGTAGGAATTCAAGTATATTCTTTATGGCAAGCGTTTTGTTTTTTAAGGGGTATGGTTCATAGCCGCACAGGGCATTATAGGTATCGGTGCCACATACAAACATGTGGGCTCCGTTATTGGTATTTTTTATGAGCGATATACCATGCTGGTTTAACGGGATGAATTTAAACATAGAATCATTTAATTTTAGCATTATAGTTTCAATAGCTAAAAAGTTTTTCGTTTTTGTGAGATTTTTATTGAATAGCATAATTTATCTTCAAAACGAAAACAGTCTGAAATGATGCCTCGAAAAGCTGGTGAATTAAAGGCTCTTCAAAAAAACAGGACAGATATAGATTATATATATTGCGTTGTTTTAATTATTTCATTTATCCCCCCCCGACTTTTATTCCCCGGTTGTTAACCCCGGTTGGTGAACCTGTATTAGCGACATAACCGTGCAATACCCACCATTACTGGCCCGCACGCTTTAAGCGTGCGAAAAATTCACGGAGCAGACCAATATCGTTAGATGGAGTTTATTTTCTAAATTTTTCATAGCAGACACGTTACCGAACTCGCAATGCGGCATAGCCTTGCCGGAACAATTATGCCATTTGATAGATAAAGAGGATAAAGAAAAATGCCAAACAGAGATACCTCGGAAAAGAATATTATAAAATGGCAACGCAATTACGGAAAGTGGTTATTTTTTTGAAAAAAAATAATCATTTGCGAATCAGCAAGTCCGCTATTAAATACCACTAATATGCTCTCCCAGTAAAAAAAATATTATCGCGCCAACTCCTTGCCAGTTAAAAGAATTGGGAGAAAATACTTTTTGATTTTTTCGAACCTTTGATTTTTTAGAAATATAATAGTCATAAGGATCGAGGTAGATTCTAAAACAAAAAAAGATAAAAGATATGGTTACACTAAACGTAAAAAAGATTACGGAAAGATTTGAAAAATTGCTCAATATTCAATTTGAGCCTGCTCCGGACGTGAGCAAAAATGCACGGCGCTTCCGAAATGGCAACAACGAGCTAATAATAAATTCGAGAAGGGCAGAATATGGCTCCTATAAAAATGGTGAGTTTCGGAAAAAGGTTTGGTTTGAAGCCGCAAAAGTGAAGACAACAAAAGAAGCAATAAATGCTGTGTCGGGGTACTTTCTTTATACAAACGACAGATTAGACGTAGAACGGATTATTGCTGAAGTGGAAAATAAATTAGATTTTCAGTTTGAAAATGATCATTCCTTTACATTCTATATCGACGAGGGGAAAAAATACTTCGGCATTTCGAACACAATACCTTGGGAATCGACCTATGTGGATCTCTCAGTTCGAAATTTTAACCCTATTACATTAACTGCGAATGATGTAAAGTCCGCAGATGAGGCGGTAGATCGTCTATGTGAATTTCTTATCAAAAATTTCAATTGTTTTAGAGCCCAGCATAGAGATAAGCGAATCGATGAAATCTTTGAGGACTAATTCGAGGTAGTAATTACAATTTGCAAAAAATGGCATTGATTTCCCTAAAACATTGAAGAAAATCAATGCCGTTTTTTTTGTGGGGCAGCCCGCTTCCTCTAAATGAATAACGACTTCCCGCACTGCTTCTTCGATAGCTCTTTACTGTGAAGCATCATTGATTTTTGACCTCTTTAACGCATTGTCTTAGTCGGTCCTTGAAAGTTTCAGCACGCGGACAAAAGGACTATGCGCATGTATATGTAATACAGCCTCTACTAGACCATACCAAAAAAAATGGTTTTACTTTAATTTTCAAAATCGATTTTATTTTCGCCCAAGCAAAAAAGCATAGAAGGATTGTTTATCGTTTTGTAACTTTTAAGAAAAATTTCTAGAAATCCTAATTAAATAAACCGACCATAATTAGAAGGATTTTTTATCGTTACTGTTGGGTCAGCCAATTATCGTTCTTGTTCTAAATAGATTATAACTTCGTGGACATCGTTCTCAATAGCTTTATACTTATCCTGTGAAGCATCATTAATAATGGTCATTAATTTTTTAACTGTCCTTGATAGTTTCAGCAGCATGATTTTATTTCTTTCAATTTCATCTTGCGAATTTTCAAACTCAGTTCGCAAAATGTTTAGTTCTTCTTCCAGATTCATACTCATAATTTGAGAGTTTAAGGGAAGCGGGCAAATTGACTCAGTATCAATTTGCCCGCCTTTTTTCCTACCAATTTAACATGTGCTTTATGAACCTACCTAAATTGCGCCATATACATTGACCGCCTTTAACGCATTGCCTTTGCCCTGAAGATGCTTGCGTGTGTCCGCATTTTGTACACTGATACTTTGCCATGAAATATTTGCATTAGCTTTTCCTACTCATGTGGCTTTTTGGATTACGCCCGTTTTTTAAAGTGTGCTCTGCTACACTATTGCTTAACTATCTTATAGACTTTACCGCTATTGATGATAGCGAAGTACATGCCTGATGGCAATTCTTGAACTTCAACGTTTACAATCGTATCATTAAAACGCCTTGCATACACCGTTTGACCGAGCATGTTTTGAATACAGACATTTAAAACGGGGATGCTTGAACTGATAGTAATGCTTGTTTGCGCTGGGTTAGGCGCAATGGTTGCTTCTTGAATTACAGGGTTCATATTGACTATTCCAACGTGGGATATTGTTGTGTCGGCGGTTGTATCAGTAGCACACGGCGAAGCCGCAGACAGGGTATAGGTATATGTTCTACTAATGCCGTTGTTGTATAGGTGGATGCTGTCGGTATTATTCAATGCAGCGTATATGTTAGCACCTACCCCGCCGTAATTGCAGGTATCATAATATATATGTGCTACGCTGGTATCTATACGCACATCGCTAATGTTGCCATCAAATACATAAGTGTTGTGCCAAGAACCGATAGAGAATAAATTTTCCGGAAGAGTTGTATCTGGATTTAAAACAACACTTATCGAGGGGCATATACCGCTATCTTTTACAGAGCCATCAATGTACATATACATTGTGGTATCATTTCGCAATAACGCAACATGGTGCCAATTTGCTGTATCAGTTAGCGTATAGTTTACGGTAGAAGAATTAATTTGCCCGGTAAGCACATTGTCGATGAATTGCAATTGCAGCAAATGGTGTGTATAGCTGTCCATTCCACGATAATCGAAAGATAGCAAGGTATTATATCCGCTCGATGTATTGCGTTTAAACCAGCATTGGGCCGTTAGATTATTAATGTTGTTTAGATAGGCAAGCGATAGCGAATCCGTAGATGGGAGAAATCCCGAAGCGATACCAAGATTATAGAATGTACTGGCAGTCCTGCTGATTTGCCCGTTTGCTATTGAAGAACAGATTAGCAATGCCACTAAAATTTTAATTGTTTTTTTCATTTTTTAGATTTTTATGGTTAAAAAAAATACCTGAACATTGACTATCACTTGTTGCTGAGGGAGTCGAAGCCCTACCTACAAAGTGAAGCAATGCCCAGGCACTAACCTGAGCATTTGCTAAACTTCCTTTGTAGGTTTTGAAACTTCGACTTTTCAGCAACAAAGACAGTTTTGCGAAATGCAAAATCTTATTTTATGTTTTCTTTTGTTTTCTCTATAAGCAATATTTTATGCCGTAAAAGTAGAAACAAAATGTCGATATAAGGAATTTAAACGGGGAATTTGCTTAGTAATATAGGCGCGTTTGGAGTGTCTGTGGGTCCATTTTCAATGGATAGAAATATAAAAACGATTGAAAGAGTGGCTTAGAAGGAAAAAACTTAAAGAATTACCACTCTCCAACCGTTATTTATATAGTGTCACATTGGTTTTGTTAGCTTGTTGCAACCGGTTGTACGGAACAACGCAACTTAAATGTTATTACCGTAGCAATCATTACGGTTTGAAGTTGCCCAAGCTAGCAATTGGACAAAATTTTTCATTTCAGCCACTTTTGTTTCAAGATCCTCTTCAAAAATGTGGTCACATTCGCTGCCATCGGCTTCAATAATGAATATAATTTTCGCCATTGCTACATAAACTATACCGCAACTGAAGCTTTTATCAAGATTGCAAAAAATTATTTCTCTCTTGAACAAACTCATAAGCGTACGATCAGGCTCAATTGTTATTATTCGTTCTGCAAAAGCAATTTCTTCAGGCGAATAGCCAAATTCAAGTGCATTATCTGTATCAAACACAACTCCTCTCTCGCTAGGACTATGAATATCCAACAATAATTCTCGAATTCTTTGTAAACTGATCTCTTTCATAAGGGCAAAATCTTTTACCTTATATATTAAAACTGAAGAAAGTTTTTAAAATCTTGAGAATTATTTCACCGGACTACGACATTATTTCCGCCGGACAGCATGAATGGCGCTGGTTCTTAAAAAATAAGCGCAGGCTTAAATAATTTTAGAATTTTTCCGCACGTTCATGTAATGAATATTTACAATGTTATTTGCTTGCTAAAATTTCAAAGAATAGCACAGATGATATAAGTGTACTAAAAAGCATTTTGACTTGCTAGGATCAACCCAAAACGCTAAAAAAATGCGTTTTAGAGTTCAATCAACATGCTTTCAAATGACACAGAATTAATTTTAGGTATATGACTGCTCCAAGAGTATTGTATGAAAATTAGCCAACAAGCCAAAATAACCTCCGAGAAAACAATTTTTTGGGTCATTAAAGCCACTTCATTTTTTGCATTTGCATTTGCACCGCAATAAAAAATACCTGAATTTCTTGGTGTAAATTTTTATGAAACTCGCCGAATGGTTTTTAAGACTATGGTTAAGGTGAGAAAACGTTGCGATTTTATAGTTTTCACGGAAAATGTGCGTTCACAAAAGGCAATTTGGTGAGAATTTCACGGTTAATTTTAATGGAAAAACCTTTTTGCCATTTTAGAACACAGAAATTCCGGTTTTAACCAGCATAAATTGAGAGAATTCTCCAAAAGTTGCGATTTCTCAACCTGTTAAACAGGCTAATTTTGTGAAATCGGCGAAAAACTACTCCAATCGTCATAAAATACCGAACCTTAATCCACATCACTTATAAAACGCGGCCCAGTTTGTTTCGCCTTATCTGAAATTCCTACCCCCGTGAAAAATATCACCCTGAATAGCCATGCTACGCTGTACCCTTTTATCCTTTGTAGCATAGTTTTCACCATCTTTTTCATCGCCTCTCGACAGAGTCAGCAATGCAGAACTTTCCTTTTCTATTTCTGTTAGCTTTTGTAATAGTCCTGAGATGTTGCTGCATCTCTTTGCAATAACATGAATCACCTCTCCTTCGATTTGAACCTTGCCTTCAACCATAAGCAGCCTCGATTGTAGTATTTCTTTGCGGTAATGGTCAAATAGTTTTTGGAAGACAACAAGATTAGCAGTTCCGGTTTCATCTTCAATAGTAATAAAGCATATTCCGCTTGCTGTACCCGGTCGCTGCCGTACTAATACAAGCCCTGCTACCTTTACTAGTGCGCCGTTAGTGAGTTGGCTGAGGTCTTTGTTGGCTGTTACCTGAAGCATAGACAACTTTTCCCGTACAAAACTTACAGGGTGTGCTTTTAGGGATAATGATGTTGCTCCATAATCCTGAACAACATGTTCTGATAAAGTCATTGTAGGCAATTGTACCCCTTGCTCACAATCAGCCTCCGGTTGTTGACCTGTAAATATACCTGTAGGACGGTCACTTAATGCAGACACTCCCCAAAGTGCCTTCCTTCTATCAAGACCAATCGAGCGGAACGCATCGGCATCAGCCAGTCTTTCTAATGCAGCAATTGATATGCCTGCATCACGTAAAGAAGGTATATTATTATAGGACAGAGTTCTTGCTGATACAAGTATCTTTATATCCTCCTCATTCAATCCTTTGATTTGACGAAAGCCCAGACGTAAAGGACAATATTTATCCTTTTGAAGTTCGAGTATATTATCCCACTGGGAATAGTTTATATCAACAGGTAAAACCTTCACGCAATGTTTTCTCGCATCAATAACAATCTGCGCAGGCTGGTAAAAGCCCATTGGCTGGCTGTTAAGCAAGGCAGCAGCAAATATATCTGGGTAGTAACATTTGATCCACGATGACACATACACTAACAATGCAAAACTTGCTGCGTGGCTTTCTGGAAAACCGTAGCTGCCAAATCCTTCCAGTTGTTTAAACACTCTATTCGCAAAATCTTCCTTATAGCCTTTTGCCATCATTCCACTGACGAGCTTTTTATGCCAATCACTAACTTTTCCTTTTGCTTTGAAGGTAGCCATGCTCCGGCGCAAGCCGTCTGCCTCTGCTGGTGTAAAGCCTGCTGCAACGATAGCTATTTCCATTGCCTGCTCCTGGAATAGAGGCACTCCTAATGTCCGCCCTAATATTTCCTTTAGTTCTTGAGGTCCAACAGTTCGCCTATTGCCGTGCCCTTACCACCCTCTGTAAAATCCCAAAGTGCATCTTGCTGTGCTGATATATCTTCTACTATTGTAGCCTCTAACGTAAATACTTCTATACCGAGTGCTGGCGCAATACTCACTATTTTCAGTTCAAACAGTTTAAACAAATGCGCTACATTCCGGGACGGACGACTTGTACCTATTTCTATTTGCTGTACAACGCCGTCTATCCGGTAGCATTTAAACACACATTTCCTCAATCCCTTTTCTTCTTTGGCAAGTCTTTCAGTTAATTTCTCCAACAGTTGTTCCAAGGCAATCTCTATACCTGTCGCTGTCCTTATTGGTTCAAGGCTGGGCAACCGTTCCTGATACGGTTCTACTGGCTGTATTGGCTGAATCACTTCGTACTCCTGCCCCAATGCCTGATCCAGTCTTGTAAGTATAGTTTGTCCGAAACGCCTGCGAAGAGCTTTGCGTGGCATGTTGATAAAACTCTGAATCTGGTACAGCCCTAATTTTTCAAGACGTTCTAATATCGGAGCTTCAAGGCGCAATGCTGCCGGAGGCAATGGCAGAATTGCTTCTAATTGATAGCTGTGCTCAACCATTGGCGTAGTCTTGCCATAGCGGGAAACAGCCCATGCAGCGCCGATGGTATCGGCAATCGCTGCCCTCGCATCATATCCAAAGCCCCTAAGTTTCGTTATAATCTCTTTTAAATAGGGCTTCTCTCCGCCCCAAAGATGCGGGCAACCACTAACATCAAGTATTAACCCATCGCGTTGGTCAACTGCTACAACAGGTGTATAGCGTAAGCACCATTCGGCAAGTGCGCAAAGTGCCTTATCAGTTAATTCAGGTTTATCATCAAATACCTGCAGCCCAGGCAAAATAGCTCTGCAATCTGCCACAACCATATTTACTTCAATACCTTTTGCCTGGGCAATTGTATTGGCTGCTCTTATCACCATACGCCCATGTTCAGGCGCAGCCATTACAAATGGTACGTCTTTTAATTCCGGCTGCCGTCGAACCATCCAATCCGTCTTTAAATGACGGAACCATATAGCTAAATATCTGCGCATATTACCCGGCTTTTCGTTTTTGAACTTCGCTAAGAGAATAGACTTGCCGCGTAATGTGTTGGAACTGACCAACGGACCACTCTATTTGCCATGCGCCGGGCTTGCCATTTCGCACTTTAAGTAGCTGTACATTCCAGCGGGGAAAGCCTGTACCCGGAATTCCGTTAATGTCGCTGGCAATTGGTTTAATCTTCCAACGGCTGACGCAGGCAGTAATATTTTCACTTTTTGGGTTGTAGCGATGTATAAAACCTGTTACCCTACTTTGTTCTACTGCAAGTTGAAGCCGTCTTGATTCCGTAAAGGAAAGTTCATTTAACTCACCAATTACTGCCGACACTGCGTCACATTTAAGAGCTTCTTCTATTGCCCATAACACATCTTTTTGCCGCCATAAGTCGATAAAAATGATACGCTCCGGTTCTATCCCGAAGACTTTTAATGCAGGTGGAAATAATGTACGTTTTGAGCTTACCCATACAGCCGTGCCTTTTTTCATCAACTTGCTTATAAGTCCTGACATGAAACCATTTGTTGCGGCTGCATCTTCTTTGGCATTACTGATAAACTCATGTACTGCACCAACAGGAAAGGTCTGGTCGGGAAATGCTTTCTCCACTTCCCAAAGACCAGTGCTCAGGCTTGAGCCTGATACCTTTTTTAGCCTTTGCATGGAAAGCACTTCCTTTTGCAGTTGTTGAATAATATCCTGTTTCGCCGTTTGCATTCTTAATAAAGTTGGCTACATTTGTTGCTTATGGAAACAATTGTATGTTTCCAATAATAACCAACAAAATGATACCAGCAAAACTTTTCTTTCATACCAACATTAGATTTCTACGGGAAAGGAAGAAAATGAGTCAAGAGGAGGTGTCTGCGGAACTTGATTTGTCCAGGAATAAGCTGCAAGCCTTAGAATCAGGAAAAACAATTAATCCCACAGCAGCGGATTTGATAAAATTTTCCGACTTTTTTAAAACCAGTATTGACACCCTGATGAAAATAGACATCTCTAAATTGGGAGAGTTGAAGTTAAAAGAACTACAAGCGGGCAATGATGTTTATATAACAGGCAGTCAAATCAGGGTACTTGCGATTACGGTAGATAAGAATAATAAGGAAAATGTAGAGTATATACCTGTTAAGGCAAAGGCTGGATATAGGGCAGGTTATAATGATCCTGAGTACATAGCGGCCCTGCCAAAGTTCAGTCTGCCAAATTTGCCTAAAACAGGAACATTCAGGATATTCCCAACGACAGGCGATTCCATGCTACCTATTCCTGAAAGCAGCGAAGTGATTGCCCAATATATACAGGACTGGAACAGTATAAAACCAGACACCCCGTGTATTGTTATTCTTAAAGGCGAACAGGACTTTGTTTTTAAACTCGTAACTGTTCAGTCCAATGGTGAAATTGTATTAAAATCGCTAAACCGCAATTATACACCCTATACCGTGAACAGCGAAGATGTTTTAGAGATATGGAAGTATTATAAACACCAGACTGATACCCTTCCGCAGCCGGAAACGG
>JABDBX010000039.1 GCA_013288445.1 Bacteroidota bacterium | reverse complement strand
CGGACACTATCATAATAAACTTGATTATCGGCATTATCTTCTTTGGTTGTAACGTCTGTTATCGTAATCTGTCCATTAGTATTCCCTACAAGCAGAATACAGCACAATAAGAAAGTAATATTTAGTTTTATCATCTTGTAATTATTTTACGACAAGGTATCATAATTTCTTTTAGATAGATAAAAAACCCACAATCGCTTTTGAATGTGAATTACAAAAAGTAATAGAGCTAACAATTTGTGATGGCCCCCCCGACATCCGTAGTCTTTCAAAAGCAATAAAAAACACATCAGTTCGGCGTAATCTCTGATTCCGTCGCGGAGGGAGCAAATCTCCTGATTTGCGAAAGGTGAGTATAATGTCACGCTCCGAGTCTGCATTTTTGTCTATTAGGTCTGGTTTTTATATTTCAGTATTACTTTGTAATTTTGTCCTATGAAGTATTCTTCAGTCATCGACAAGCAGATTGCTTTTCTGCTACAGCAGATGGAAAAAGCTATGCCAGAAGTGAGGCGACAGGTTCAGGTTTACGAAAAAAGCATCAGTGCCGGAAAAGCTATTAAATCGCATCCATTAGCCCATCAATTTAAAAATGGTTAAGGAAGACTTTCAAAATAACTCTTACTATCTGGGGTAAATTCTATAGTTGAGTTCGGGGATGTCTGGATGATATAAAATTCGTTTTGGGTCAATTTCCTTTTTATCAATTTTGATTCCCGTTTCATATTCTTTCAGATTTAGCCTGACGTTTACGCTAATTCCTGTTTTATTAGATGTCTGTTCAATAAGTTTTTGTACAGTTTCGTAGTCACAGAAAATAACTCCTTCCATTGCTCTGTGTACCTGACTGAACAGCCGGTGTTCAATAGGATTCCATTTAGAACAATAGGGTGGGTAGTGGCAAACAATAAATGACAAACCAATTTCTTTTGCAAAAGCCATCAGCCTTTGTTTAAAGATAAAATGCCGGTAAGAATTAGCTCCCCCTGCATCGCACAGGAGCAAAATATTCTTTGCATCCGGGTATTGATGAATCCCGAAATTTTCCCACCACCAGCGCAAATTATCAATGATAAAATCTGCTGTTTCGCTGCTACTGCCTATTGAAATATATCCTTTGTTAGCTTGAACATCATAAATACCATGCGGGATAACTTTGCCCTCTGAGAGATGCTCATAATCATGGTCAAATACTTTTACAGATTGAGTGCAGTAGCATTTTCCATTACGGTAAAGATTGCCCAAACGCTCTTTCTTCTTGCAATCCAGGCTAAGTACAGGGCTTTGCAGTCCCATTATCAGAATCATTGAACAGATAATGCGAAACTGGTCATCTCGTCTTGCGTAATTGCCTATAGCTAACTGTTTGGATTGTTTACGATAACCATAACCTAACTCCCGAAGCAATCGCTTAACCATCCCATTACTTACTACAATCTGATGTTTTTCATAAAACATCTTTGCAATAGTAAAAGGTTTATGGCTAATCCAAAATATCTTCTCGTCCGTTGGACTTCCTGCCCTATGAGTTTCTATAAATTCTTTAAGTAATTCCTTGATTTGCGGATGTTGTACCGTTTTTTTTTCGCCCACCGCCCGGCAGACGTTGTCTGCTTGTTCCAATCAGATTCCCAGATTGGATCGCTAATAACTCCCTTTTACCACGAATAACATTATTCTTACCGATCCGTAACACGCTACTGATATAACCAATACCACCTTTTCCAATTTTGAGTGCTTCCAATCCGGCATATTGCCTTCTGTCTTTTTCTGATAACCCACGATAATGCAATCGCATTAACTCAATAGTCTCATCTGAAAAGTGCGCTTTCAAACAACAATGTTTTGGTTATACAATATTACAAAATAATTTAGTAAATGTTATTTTGAAAGTTTCCCTAAGCTGGTTTTATTGGTGGTTCAAGCATTTATTGTCAATACAATGCGGCAGTATTGTTCATTTCACTGGTTTTCCGAAATATTTGGCAAAACTGCTGCCTGATATTGCTATAGAAATCAAATAATATATGGCTTGCAATTACAACGAAGTGTCTGCTTCCGAATCTCCACTGGGGCAGAAATCCAAACTCGGATGTTCGGTAAGGAATCTCTGACTGCTATAAAACCCAAAATATGGGTTATCAAAAACAAGCTCACATACTCCATCCCGCTCCCACCCCGTTAATACCCCGCATGTTTTTTATCTTTTAATTTCTATTAGTCAATAGAACGATTATTTTTGTTTCTTCAAAAGGCCCCTTATGCAAATTGATTTTAAGAAATTGAGAATAGACTTGCTCATTATTGTTGGTTTTATCGTTGTGTCCTTAGCTTATTGCTATCCGCAGTTGCAGGGCAAAAAGATAAGCCAGCACGATAATATATCGTGGCAGGGCATGGCGCATGAGGCTATGGCTTACCATGATTCTACCGGGAAGGACGTTCTATGGTCGAACAGCATGTTTGGCGGTATGCCCAGTTATACCACTTATGTTGCTGCCAGCAATTATAACTATGCAGGCTATCTCCAAACGGTTCTTCAATTGGTAGGGGAGCCGGCTACCTATTTCTTCATTGCTATGCTGTGCTTTTTTATACTCATGCGGGTATTGGGCATCAATAAGTGGCTAAGTGCTGTGGGGGCTATTGCTTATGCATTTTCTTCCTACAATGCCATTATTATAGGCGTGGGGCATGATACCAAGATGCTTACCATTGGCTATCTGCCTGGGGCTATGGCCGGTTTTTATCTTATTTATAAAGAAAAGTGGCTGTCGGGG
Source organism: Bacteroidota bacterium (assembly GCA_013288445.1). Classification (GTDB taxonomy): domain Bacteria; phylum Bacteroidota; class Bacteroidia; order Chitinophagales; family Chitinophagaceae; genus Nemorincola. The sequence continues at coordinate 19,897 of JABDBX010000039.1, read as the reverse complement.
GCCGCGCTTATGGGCCTGGCGCTGGCGCTTATTTTTACCAGCAATCACTTCCAGGTTATTTACTATGCCATGATCATGTTTGCGTGTTTTGGCGTGGTGCTGTTTTTTGCAGCCATAAAAGAAGGCAGGCTAAAACAGTTTTTCATATCCACGCTCATAGCTTTGGGTGTGGCTGCTGTTGGTGCAGGGCCTTGCACTGGCTCTATACTCACCACCAATGAATACTCAAAGGAAACCATGCGTGGCGGAGGTAGTGAACTATCGGGCCACGACAAAAAAGAAAATGGCGGGCTGGACAAAGAATATGCGTTCAGGTGGAGCAATGGTATCGGTGAAACGTTTTGTATTATGATCCCGTACCTGTATGGAGGGGCATCCGGCGAGTCAGCCGATAAAGCACCAAAAACGCTGGAGGCGATAGGCGGAAATGCAGAGCAGTTGCCCTTGTATTGGGGACCTCAGCCGTTCCTGGGTGGGCCGGTATATTTTGGGGCAGCTATATGTTTCCTGTTTATACTGGGCTTGATGGTGGTGCGCTCGTCTATGAAGTGGGGCATACTTGCGGCTACGATAGTGTGCGTGGTACTGTCTTGGGGTAGGAATTTTGACGCCGTAAATTATTTCCTGTTCGATCACCTGCCAATGCTCAATAAGTTCAGGACGCCGTCTATGGCATTGGTTATTCCCCAGTTCCTGTTCCCGTTCCTGGGTATTTGGGCCGTGCAAGAGGTGCTGGATAATAAAAATGACCCGAAGATGTGGCAAAGCATAAAGATGGCTGCCGGTATTACAGCCGGGCTTTGCATATTGCTGGGCGTAGGTGGGGGGCTGTTTTTTAGCTTTACCGGTGGCTCAGATGCACAAATGCAACCCGAAATGCTAAAGCTGCTGAAGGAAGACCGTGCACAACTGGCCATGATGAGCGGCATAAAAAGCGCCGTATATATATTGCTGGCTGCCGGATTGCTGTGGGCATTCCTAAAAGATAAGATAAAGCCAATGGTGCTGATTGCGGGCCTCGGCGTCATCATTGCTATTGATATGATACCCGTGGCAATGGACTACCTGAACGACAAAAACTATGTTGATGCATCGGAATATGGCTCACAGTTTCAGCCAAGGGAAGTGGATAAAGCGATACTCAGGGATCCCGACCCATACTACCGCGTGCTTGACCTATCCAGAGATACCTATAATGACGCAGTGCAGGCCTACTTTCATAAATGCATAGGTGGTTACCACCCGGCCAAGATGGAAATATACCAGGACCTTATAGACCGCCAGATGAGCAGGGGATTTAATGGACAGGTGCTGAACATGCTGAACACAAAGTATGTGATCGTGGGCGGTCAGAAGAGCGCACCGCATGTAGTGCCTTTGCCAACGGCTTGTGGTAATGCATGGTTTGTGGATGAAGTAAAATGGGCAAATACGGCAGATGAAGAAATGGACGGCCTCAATGCTCCCGGCATTGGCGACACCACAAACGTGCCCAACGCTTTTGAGCCTAAGAAAACTGCTGTTATCAGGACCAGCTTTAAAAATGACGTAGGAAGCGGCGCCTTTGGGAAAGACAGCGCTGCATATGTGAAGTTAGACAAATATGGGCTGGACGATATTTCGTTCAAATCGAGCAATAGCAAGGATGGCCTGGCTGTATTCTCAGACATTTATTACGCCAAGGGCTGGAAGGCATTTGTGGATGGAAAGGAAACGCCAATAGTGAAAGCAGACTATGTGCTACGGGCTATAAAGATACCGGCGGGTAACCATAGTATTGCCTTCCACTTTCACCCGGATAGTTTTTATACGGGGCAGAAGGTGTCGTTGGTGAGCAGTATTCTGCTTATTATTTTGTGCCTTGGGGCAATATATTCGTTATTTAAAAAAGGTTCAACCCCCGAGCAACAAAAGGCATGAGTAACGGCCCGGCATATCACATTAAAGACCTCTTCGGTATGAGAAGGGATGTGAGTATGGGCTTCTATCTTACTGATTTTTGTTTCAGAAGGGTTTTGCGGCAAAACTCAGGCGTAAAATGGGCAATACACCATACCAGCACCATACACAACCCGGATAAGATAATCAAGGGCAAAAATGTATATCCTGGCGATTCTCCGGGTGTTTATATCAACGCTGTAAACGGTGTAAGCATAGGCGACTACACAAACATAGGGCCTAATGTAGGCATTGTATCGTCGAATCATGACTTTGTGAACAATGACAGCCATGTTGTTCAGCCGCCTATAGCCATTGGCAGGTTTTGCTGGTTGGGTATGGGGGCGGTGGTTTTGCCGGGGGTGCAACTTGCCGATTTTACCATTGTGGGCGCGGGCGCTATTGTTACTAAAAGCTTTCCTGAGGGATATTGTGTGCTGGCGGGCAACCCTGCCAGGATCATAAAATACTTAAACAAGGACGAATGTGATGCCTTTGCCCAAACCAAAAAGTAATTTTTTCAACAATTCCTTTTTCATATTCATTGCCCGGTTCTTTCCTTCTATGGCAAACCTGGCGGTGGTGATCTGGTATTCGCGGCAGCTATCGCCCGAGCTTTATGGTAGCTACCAGCATTTCTGGATACAGCTTAACGTAATCGCCCCATTGGCCTGTTTTGGCATCCATGTATTGGTGATTACCTACTCGCCCGGGCTGGTAAGAGGGATACTAGGGCGTATTAGGCCCATCCATTTTGCATTGTATGGCATTTGGGTTATCACATTAAGTACTGTATTTTCACTGCTTCAGGATCAATCACTTGGAATATCGTTCCTTGTTCCGTTTCTATTCCTGTTCTGTTTTTCGGTCTCTGTTATTTTGGAGTCGCTACTCATTGTTTATCGCAACTATACTAGTCTTATTGCTATCAACACTATATATTCAATTGCCTACTGGCTCGTTCATTTCTGCTTACTTAGGCAAGGCTTTTCCTTGCAGGCATTGTTTACATGGCTGCTCGTGATCATGGCTGCCCGGCTGTGTTTTTTTGCAGGTTTTGTTATCCCGAAATTGAGGCAAAAGGACGAGCATACAGGGTATGTAGATATTGCCAGAACCAAGAACCTATGGTTGCACCTGGGCTTGTATGATGTTTTGCAGATCCTGTTTAGCTGGATAGACAAATTCATTATTTCCTTGGTGATGACCGCGTCGGTTTCGGCGATCTATTTCAATGGCTCGCAGAATATTCCGGTGCTTCCGTTGTTGCTAAGTGCAGCTGGTAGTGCCGTACTCATGCAACTGGCCGTAGGTAATAAAGATGATGAGCAGGGGAGTATCATCCAATTGATGAACCAATCGGGTAGGGTACTATCTTGTATTGTGTTCCCTGTTTTCTTTTACTTGTTCATCTTTCGCGATACGCTGATAGTGACCCTTTTGTCTGATAAATATATAACAGCTGTTCCCGTTTTTGCCATTTCCATTCTTGTGCTGCCGGTAAAAGCATATAGTTTCACTACGGTATTGCAGCGTATGCACAAGGGAGCTATCATTAATGCCGGGGCGGTAATAGACCTGCTGCTGGCCTGTGTGCTGATGTACCCCTTGTACCTATTGTTCGGGTTGCCGGGCGTGGCGCTGAGCTTTGTTATCACCACCTATCTGCAAGCCGCGTTTTATCTTGTCTATTCGGCCCGGCTTTTGGAGGTAAGCCCTTTGGAATTGATCCCTTCAGGCAACTGGATATGGAAGCTCATTGTTTTTTCCTCTTTGTTTATAGCCATTCGTTATGTGGGCGACCACTTCTTTACCGGAAAGATTAGTTTAATTTTGGGAGGGGTGATGATGATGGCAGCAATAGTCGTTTCATTGCTACTGGAGTTTGATAAAAATAAAGAAAATGGCGGTATCGCATAACAGGCAAAGGCTAAAAGATATAGACAATACCGGTTTCGGGCCGAACAGCAGTATAGAGGGTGGCAGGCTCATCAACTCTGATGGCTCCCCAAACCTACGGAAAAGGGGCATACCGATATGGGAGCGGATAAGCGTGTATCATACGCTATTGCGCATGAAGCGCAGCCACTTCTTTCTTTTTGTGCTTATCCTGTACACCTCCATCAATTTGTTATTTGCGTTTCTTTATTACTTCTCCGGGGTGGAGCATCTTACCGGGGCAGAAAATGCGCACACTTTCACGGAACAATTTATGGAGGCGTTTTTCTTCAGCTCACAAACACTTACAACCGTAGGGTATGGAAGAGTGGCGCCGATGGGCATGATCACTAATTGTATAGCCTCGGTAGAATCTTTGATAGGTATTTTGATTTTTGCGGTGATGACCGGCCTCATCTATGGGCGTTTCTCAAGGCCGCGGGCATATCTTGTTTTTAGCCCCAATGTGCTGATATCCCCTTTCAAAGACGGTAAGGCACTGATGCTGCGTACGGCAACTTATAAGAACAACCACCTTACTGATGTAGAGGCGCAACTAACGCTGGCGCTGCACCTAAAAGAAAATGGCAAAACCGTAACAAAGTTTTACCCCCTGAAACTGGAGTTTGCCAAGATAAACTCCCTGGCCCTAAGCTGGACGATAGTGCACCACATAAACGAAGAAAGCCCGCTCTACAACTATACCAAGGAGGAAGTGGAAGAAAGCAAGGTGGAGGTGATTGTAATTGTAAAGGCGTTTGATGACCACTTTTCAAACGTGGTGCAACAGCGCACCTCATATACCTATAAGCAGGTGATCTATGGGGCCAAATTCCTGCCGATGTTTGAAAAGGCCGAAACGGGGGAATACACTATACTGGAGCTTGATAAGATAAATGCGCACGAACTGGTAAAAATGCCCGAACATGCAGGGCACAAAGCTGAGGTTTAATATAGTGGGCCCAACAGGTTAATTTTTTGTGCCGATATTTTCGGTTTGTCAATCAATCTTGTATATTTGTTGGCAAGGGAAATAGATATGTCTGAGAAAACAAACACACCTTTAGTAAGTATATGTGTTCCGGTATATAACGATGAAAAGTTTATTAAATACGCTATTGAAAGTGTAATTAATCAAACCTATCAGAACTGGGAGTTGAATATTATTGAAAATTGCTCCACTGATGGTACACTTGAAGTAGCCCGTTCCTATAAAGACCACAGAATAAATGTACTGCCAAATGCGCAGCATTTGAATATAATTAATAACTGGAATGCCGCCTTAAAAAGTGCAAATGGGGAATATGTAAAATTGCTTCATTCTGATGATGTACTCACGCCTGATTGCATAGAAAAAGAAGCAGCTATATTTTCATCAGGGAAGTACCCTACGGTGGCCCTTGTGGTTTGTGACAGAAACATTATTGATAGCAACGGTAAATTTATTGTTCGCAGAAGGTATCCTTTTAGGCATGGGTTAATCAAATCGAAAAGCGTTATATCTTTAAACATCTTGTTAGGCACAAATTTCATTGGTGAACCTGTTACCGGTTTATTTAAAAAAAGCGTTTTTTCCGAGATCGGATATTTTGATGATTCTGATGCGCACGTAGCTGACCTGGATTTTTGGTTTCGAATATTGTTAACGGGTGATCTTTACGTGATTCCCGAAGCACTGGCGTTATTTAGAATCTCTAAGAAAACGACTACGTTTAAATTGAAAAACAGGCACGCTGAATTGTTTAAGTCATTTGCAAAGAAAATTCATAACGATAAAAGGTACAACGTAGGTGCGGTTAAATATTATTTGAGTTGTTTTAATACTTCTGTTCTTCAAGTAATAAAAATATTATTTCTTAGATTTTATTTAAAAGATTAATAAATATTTTTTTAATTTTTTTATGGAAAGCAAAGGGCAGACAGAACTCTCAATTATCATACCTATATATAATGAACAGGATTCAATTCCGGAATTATACAAAAGACTGACTGATTGTGCCGCGAAAATAACAGACAACTATGAATTTATTTTCATAAATGATGGAAGTAAAGATAATTCGCTTTATAAACTAACTGAACTTTCAAAAAGTGACAGCCGCGTATATTTTATAAATTTCAGCAGAAACTTTGGCCACCAGATTGCGGTAACAGCGGGTCTCGATTTTTGCACAGGGAACGCAGTGGTGATCATTGATGCGGATTTGCAGGACCCTCCTGAGTTGATACCCGACCTATATAAAAAATACAAAGATGGCTTCGAAGTAGTATATGCAAAAAGGGCGAAGAGAAGAGGTGAGAGTTGGTTTAAATTAGTGACTGCCAAGGTGTTTTATAGGATACTTGAACGGGTAACGACAGTTAAAATTCCAGTAGATACTGGCGATTTTCGTTTAATGGATAAGAAAATTGTAGAATACCTTCGGTTAATGCCAGAGCAAAATAAGTTCTTACGAGGCCAGATCGCCTGGTTGGGCTTCCGGCAAACGTCTGTAGAATATACAAGAGATAGCAGAAAATATGGCCAGACAGGATATACTTTCAGAAAAATGCTCCATTTTGCTTTAGACGGGATAATATCGTTTTCAGATACCCCTTTGCGGTTGGTGACGCAAATGGGCCTAGTCGTGTCTTTATTATCGTTTGTGGGTATTATATATGAGCTTTATGGGCATTACATATTGAAAACCACTATTACCGGTTGGACCTCGCTGATCATAAGTACGATGTTTTTTGGTGGAATACAGTTAATTTCTACAGGGGTTATTGGATTGTATATTAGTAGGATGAACAAAAATATTAATAACAGGCCGCTGTATATCGTCGCAAATACAAATTGCGAAATTAAGAACTAGGAGAAATAGCATTTGATATTTAAATGTGGTTAATTTATGAGTGCCCCAAAACAAAATAAAAAGCAACCTATCGCTACCGGGAAGCCTGTTGAGCATAAAAGTCAGATATCAGATGAGGGGGTAGCGAGATTGCGTGAAGAAACGTTAAGATGGACTTTTTGTATTATCGGGGCTTTGTTGGTATATCTGGTCGTGGCCACGATTATTCAAAGCGTTTATCATCCCGATATTAAGTTGCTTTTAAAGTCGGCAAATGAGATCAGCTTCACTGGCGACGCACGACCTGAGCCTATGGAGGCTTTGCTGTTTCGTGCAGGAATTGTCACCATCCTTTTAAGTATCCTTGGTTTTTATGCAATGCTTTCAAATAGCAAACTCATAAAAAAACTATCTGGCGGGTCATTTTTCCTGGTCATCTCCGTATTGTCAGTAGTGGTTATTGCAGTGGTTTTGTACCTGGGCCTTGCTGCGCCAAACTATTTTGCGGCCGGCGGTGCAGAACAGCCTCAAAATACACGGGACTATATAGGGAAAACGAACTTTACATTTTTTTTTGATGGCCTGTTTTTGGGCGATAATTTGTTGGCCTATACATTTTTGCTTGTGCCACTTGTAGGGTGTATCTTTTACTTTGGGATAAGGAAGTACAATTGGGACAACAACAAAACGTTCCAAAAGATCGTGCTCAATGCATCGTCTGTTTTTTTGGGCTTAGTAGTGTTGGCCATCGTATTGATCTCCACGTTCGAGTTCCCGTACACATTTGAAAACAAGTACGATTTTAATGCCGTGTATTATTCCATGACCCAGGTGTTTGCAGGAACGCCCCTGCTTACAGACGGCTTCTCAAATACCTACGGTATGTACCCCCAGTTTCTGAACCCGGTTTTCCAGGTCATTGGCCTGAGTGTTCTAAAGTTCTCCCTGGTAATGTCGCTGCTTATTGCTGTGGTATTCTTTCTCCTTTTCTATGCATCAAAAAAGTATGTAAATAACGTGGTAATATGGTTTCTGGGCTGCTGCACTATGATATTCATACCTTATCTTGATTTTCGGTTGCTGACGTCGTTTGATAGTGCATTTGTGTTTTTTCCTATCAGGTATCTTATACCGTCTTCACTTGTTTTCCTGGCTGCACTTTATTTAAGAAAAGGGTCTATGGTTGTTTATTGGACCACTACAGTTATTATGGGGCTATTTGTGTTGTGGAATCCTGAAATAGGCATGGTTTCTTACCTGGCATGGGTTGCTTTTAATGTGTTCAAGGATTTTTACGACGCTGATGGAAAAATTGCCATAAAGAAGATACTGTTTCATTTTGTAAGCTTATTCGGCGCCGTATTGCTTGTTTTTGCCATTTACAAGCTGGGTATTTATGCCTTTTACGGGCAGTTGCCGGATTTCGAGATCCTGTTCTCGTACATATTGCATTTGGGTTCTGGCGGGTTTGGGCTGTTGCCGATGGTGTTGCTGCACCCCTGGAATATTTCTGCATTGATCATTATTTTGGGGTTCACTTATTCCATCGTGCACTGGTATAAGAAAAATATTACACCCAAGTCTGCCATTGTCTTTCTTATTTCTGTTATTTCGCTGGGTTTTCTTGTGTATTACCAGGGGCGCAGCCATAACTGGCCATTTGTGACCAGTTCCTGCTTCACCTTGATGCTACTTACTATCTTGGGCGATGAACTTTGGAGTACAATCAAAGACAAGAACGTTTTATCGCTACACCTGCTATTTGTGGTTTTTCTTTTTATAATATCATTTTCGTTTGTTGAGATAGTATATAGCGCTCCGAAACTAAATGAACTGGTGCACCAGGACGATGATAAAGAGAAGCAGCTTGATGAGCAAAAGCGGATATTAAGCAATGAGGAATTTATTGTGAATCACAGCAAGGAAAAAGAAAAGATATTTATTTTCACTGGTATGCAATACCAGGGATTGTATTTTGACGGCAACAAACGGCGTACTGCGTTTAATCCGGGTTTCCAGGACATGGTATTAAGAAGTGACCAAATAAAATTGGAGAACAGGATCATAGATTCATCGTTTAGTGTGTTCATAGAGCCAATGTTTTCCAGCTTCCTGTTCCTGGAGCGACCTTTAGCGGCTCTTGCGGCCACTTATGAAACGGACGCAGTAAACCTTACAATGGCCTTGCTGCATAAGAGAAAAACCAGGATACCGGGTAAAACATTCTTTGCGAAATCTGACGCCATTGTGATTCACCGGAAATATACAGACGATACGGCGGGCATTAAGGAAAGGATAAATGACGCCAGGGGCGTAAAACCGGTGACTTTGAACCCCGAGTTTTCAGTTGAAGCATTGTTCTTCCCAAAACAGCAAATATATGGCTATGCGAATGTGGTGGGCAATATGAATGATACCAGCGGGTTCACAATATCGAATGTGGTGAACACGCCGAAATACTTTTTTGGGATCAATGGCAAGGGGGTGTCTGTGGCGCTCGCCGAAAATGAGTGGGTGTATTGTGTAATGAATGTATTCCCCGATCATTGCGAAATTTACCAGGACGGTGCGCTTGTGGGCACCATCCCTTTACCGGCGCCTATGCGCCAGTGCAATGCACCGGTGCAGGTAGGTAACCTCACTTTTATGAGGTACTTTGTAGGAGCTATTGCCGAGGTGGCTGTTTTGAATAAGCCACTGAGCAAAACGGACATTGCAGCCACCTGGGATGAAATAAAGAAATAAACACAAAGGTATGCCTCACTTTTTGAAGTGTGACATACCCATTCGTGCAGAAGTAATTATTTTGTCATCGTTCCTTAATTAGATATATTTACCGCATACTTTACCAGCAGGTTTTATGAAGAAAAACAATCAGGCTAATAATAGCAGCGCCGCTAAGCAGAAACCCGCAGGCGTTCAGCAAGAACCGGTGGTAGCGGCGGTGCCTGCTGACAATAAAAGCGGCTTTCTCTCTTTTCTTTCTTTTGAAGAAAAAATAAGCCTTGCTTTATTATTGGGCGTTATATTATTGGTGGTACTCATCAGGTCTAATTTCCTGATGATCCCATTTGAGCGGGACGAGGGTGCCTATAGCTACTATGGCAAACTGCTTTTGCAGGGCAAGATACCCTACAAGGATTTTTACGAACAGAAATTTCCAGGTATTTTTTATTTCTATGCCTTCTTTGTTGGTGTTTTTGGCGATACGGTAAGGGGTATGCATACCGGCTTCATCTGGCTAAACGTGGCTACCATACTGCTTATTTATTTCACGGTAAGAAACCTTTTTACGCCTATTGCCGGGCTCATATCTGCAACCACGTTTGCCATAGTGTCTATAACTCCGTTCCTCAGTGGCTTTACGGTTCAGGCAGAGCATGGGGTTGCCTTTTTCTCATCGCTGGGCCTGCTGTTCTATAGTTTATACAACAAAAGCCAGAAGTGGTACCACTGCTTTTTTATGGGCATATCGTTTGGTTGTGCCTTTATGGTGAAGACAAACGGTATATTCTTTGTGCTGTGGGGCGGCCTTATACTTGTAGCCGATTTCTTTTTTGATAAGAGGCGGTCGGTGAAAGAGTTCTTCTCGCGAATAGGCATTTACTCTGCCGGTGTGTTCCTTTTTATCATTATCTTATTTGCTATAATACTGGCCAAGGGTTCGTGGCAGGAGATGATCTACTGGACCTACGATAAGTCTAAGAGCTATGTGGGCCAGGTGACCATAGACCAGGGTATCCAGTTTTTTAATAACTCGAAGAATGCCATTTTGATGAACTATGAGTTTTTCTGGATACATGGGCTACTGGCCATAGTGCTGTGCCTTATAAAACCCATAAGCTACAAAACGAAATTCTTCGGGTTATCGCTTATTTTCTTTTCGTTTATAATGATAACCCCCGGCATGTTTTTCTATGGCCATTACTGGATACAAACATTACCGGGCCTCTCGGTGGCGGGTGGCCTTACGTACTATTGCATTGTTACGGGGCTGGAAAAAGGGTTTAAGCTTCAGTTTAAAGGCATAAAATACATTTACCTCGCCATTTTTGCATTTTTTGTTTACTCCAATTTAAATGGGGCAAATAAATCTTATTATTTCGAACCCGACTATGAAGCCATACTAAGGGCGGTTTACGGGGATAATCCATTCCCGGAAACTATGGAAATTGCCGATTTTATAACCGCTAATGCAAAACCCGGCGATGGCCTTGCCGCCATAGGGTCTGAGCCCGAAATATATTTTTATACAAAAATAAACTGCCCGTCCCGGCATTGCTTCTTTGCCTCGCTGGTAGAGCACTTACCAAAAGAAAAAGAATGGCAGGCCGAGTTTATAAGCGATGTGGAAAAAGCAAAACCCAGGTTTTTTGTGTTTTATAACGTTGGTATTTCCCTGCTGGTGAGGCCAAATTCTGACCACTATATCTTCGACTGGATGTCGAAATATATAGATGGAAATTACCGGCTGATAGGCGTGGCAGATATGATACCGGGCCAAAGGACCGTATATAAATGGAAGAACGATGCCCTGACCTATAAGCCGGTTTCGAAGGAAAACGTTTATGTTTTTGAAAGGAGGTAAAAGTGTTTGGAATTGAATTCTTTCGGTGGGGATAATTATGCTGGATTATTTTGTTTAATGAAAAACTCCAAGTCTTCTGGTGTGCCTAAACCGTGCATCTGTTCAAAAAGAATGTTGTGAATTCCAATTTTTCCTCCATTTTTGATTAAATAATTATACACCGGGCAGGTATAAAACTCCTTGTTCACCCGTTCATTATTTATTATCATGTCAATGCTGGAATCAACAAAATCACTTCCTTTTGAAAAAAGATAGATTCCAACTGTCGCATATTCTGAAATAGGTTTTTTCTCCTGAACTTCAACTACAATTTTTTCATCATTTATTTTGGCAAAAGACCATTTCGGATTGAGTTCGGGATCAATAAAAGTTAAAATAGAGCCGTCTAATTTTCTATTAAAACAATCGTCTATGTAATTCTGCATATTAATGTCAACTAACTGGTCAGAATTGGCAATTAAAAGTGGACTATCGTTATTGATGTATTTTCTTGCGAAGAGGACAGTACAAGCCGTTCCCTCAGTCAATTTATCAATTTCGATAAAAGTAGCATTATGCTGGGCAGATATTTCGTTCACCAATTCCATCTCCCTTACAAAATGAGCTTTACGGCCGATCAAAATAAAACGAGCATCATTACAAGCAAGATTTTCCATGACCCTTACAATCATCGGTTTTCCATTAACGTCAATAAAGGGCTTCGGTTTTTCATAGCCAGCGGCCACAAAACGGGATCCTTCCCCAGCCATAGGAATTACAATATTTATCATCAATTTACATATTTATCATTGTTAGCACCGGGTATTTTTACAACGACTGTCACAACGTCTGTTACTGCTCTAAAATCGGCAGTAGTGCCGGGCTCAATCATAATAATATCGCCGTCACTAAATTGCCGACCATTCATTTCCACCATGCCATTTAAAATAACAGTGTACTCGGTTGCAATCTTGTGGTGATGAGCACCCTCGTGATCGCCAGATTTATAGCTTTTAACTCCTACTTCTACATCATTGGTTTTAAAAAGAGAAGGCTCAAAATTACCTATGAACCACCCCTTAACCATGTCAGATAGCTTGTAAACTTTCATTATGTCAGAAGTTATTAAAATTATCTATGTTGTTCCATTGTTCTTTCATATTCTGCAACCATTTGCGGCGAATAAAAAGAATGATATTGGTTATTTTCAATCTTATACTGCCTGATTTTTTTATTTCTCAAAACATATTGATTAATGACAGAAGATATGAAAAAATTTCCATCTATTTGAACGTCATTCAAAATTGTTTCGAAGGCCATGTTAAAAAAATCAGCGGCCCTTGAGAAATAGTAATAGCCAGCAATAGCAAAAGGACTAATTGGGTTTTTCTCAGCAGTTTGAACAATTTCTTCACCTTCTACCCTAGCATAGGACCAACGCGGATGGTATGATTTAAATGTAACTATTCCGGCATCTACTTTGTTGTTGTTCCAGTATGTAATAGTTTCATTAAAATCGATATCAATAATTTGGTCGCCGTTTAATATCAAGATTGTATCATCATCTTCCATTTTATCAATAGACATCAAGGCGCTGCACAGACCACCCTTTGTGTGTTTTTTGAGCTTAATAATCTCACATCCAGGTGAGATTAACTTCAACGTATTGTCTATGTGAAATTTAGTTGCGTCTTCGTCTTTAATAATGAAAATAAATTGATGATCAATTGTTAGTTCGGTCGGCTTTTCCACTACTAATTGGATCATTGGGGTACCGTTGATTTCAATGAGCGGTTTGGGATAAAAATACCCGGCATTACTAAAAAGTTCCGATGAACCAGCTAATGGGATAATAATTTTAAGCATTCTCAATTTCTTTTATTTTATTAATTATATTTTGATAATGAACATCTCCCGTATTCTCAACTCTTAAAAGATGTGCCTTAGAAGCAAGGGCAGCTTTTATTCCATTTTCATTATCCTCAACAATCAAACACTCGCTGGGCAATAGGTTGAGTCTGTTGATTGAAGAAATATAGATTTCCGGATCTGGTTTGCTATTTTTGACGTCCTGGTTAGACAAAAAGAAATCTAGGTATTGTATCAGTCCTGCTTTCTCAAGCATTATTTCAATCGTTTTTTTAATTGAGTTTGAACAAACTGCCAGTTTATAGCCTTCTTTTTTTAATCTTGCCAGTGCATACTGGTGCTGAAAAGTAGGTTTACATTTCGCATATACGATTTCCATTGTGTATAGCTGCTTGAGTTCGTTAACAAAGTGATGTAGCTTCTTTGGAAACCCTCCTTCTATGCTCAACATCTCTAGTTTTTTCTTTGTTGGCAAACCGTCAAAGGTAATTAAATGATCATAGCGGCTAATTTCCGATCCAAACAGGCTCAACGCTTTATTCAACGATTCGTAGTGCCATTCCTTTGCGTCAATTAAGACGCCATCCATGTCAAATATTATTGCTTTAATCTTCATGTTATTTCAAAATAATTTATAGCATCCTCTGGTTTATCTGTGCACAATATTACTTCATCTATCGAATGAATGCGATTATTTTTCAGAAACTCCCAGAATTTTTTTTCCTCTCGCCGATGCAATTCCGGTGACACAATAGCGACGTGTTTTTTGTTTTTTATGTGATCAAATATTACCTCGGCGTTATACCAGTTATCAATAAAGGCATCTAGCCAAATCCCGGCACACTTATCGTAAAATATTGGATTCAATTCATACTCGCTTTGCCGGCTGAAAAAACGTATTCCGTTATTGACATAACCTAATGTATCTGGAACGGACATGTCAAACACAAAATAGTCTGACACACTAAATTGCTCAATCAGCATTTTTAGTTTGTTCTGTAAGCCATCTGCTTTAATATTCAACGCAAGAGGATATTGTTTAGGATAGTTGTTGTACAGCGTGAAAAATCTATCTAATTTCATAGACGCTGAGTTTCCAATATCGTGAGATATTACGAGTTCCTGATTAAAATCTCTGATATCCGTTTCTGTTCCCAGGCCCAAGGCAAACGAGTGCTTAAAAGCAACTTCGGAATTTTTCTCAATTTCGTTCTTCCAATAGCCGCGATGGCTAATTATTTTCATTTAATACAATTATATATTGGTTAAACAGTGTTCTTACGCAAATCATCCTTTGGTTTTGCCTTTGCGAAATTATGACAAATACACTAACGATGTCTTTGGAACTTATCTAATAATAAGTTGCTTACTTACTACGCCGGTTGCAAAATACGCTCTTATTACATATACTCCCGGTGGAACACTCATTTCAATATCGTTTTCTTTTCCCGGCACTAATATCTTCTCCACAATTTTTTGCCCTAAGGCATTCATTATTACGACCGGGATCTTGTCCAGAATCCCAGCATATAACTCAATGACAAAATTTCCATCGTTTGGATTTGGAGAGATCGAAAAATAATCTGCGCGTGTCTTTGGTGTGTTGATCCCATCACATACCTCTATATGAATTGGGAAAGCGGCAGAGGCGCTGCATTCGTCATCGGAATTTGTAACAGAATAATAGATCGTATCAATCCCCGGCATTATACCATATACTATACCTGGTCCTGCGAGGGTTGCAACCGAGTTATTACCAATAGACCAACTCCCTCCAACACTTGTATCTGCTAAATAAGCAGTATCGTGTTCGTTCAGACAGAGATATGGGACGCCAGTGATCAATCCAACATTAGGCGAGGGATTTATTGCTATGTAAATTGCAATTGTATCCGCACTCGCACAATCGCTTGCAACTACAATGAAAGTGTCGTGACCTACATATCCTGGATTCGGCGTGTACGTTAGCCCGACAGGGAACACCGAATATCCAGTTATTGGTATTGAGTAGACAATTGAAGTGCTGCCGTGAGAAGGGGAACGTAACAAACTCCAGGTTTCGGTTTCTCCAACGTTCAAGTCCATCACGCCCAAAAGAGAATCAATTGGGACTGCAGGACTACCTTCACAAACCATAACTGAGCTTGAACTTCCATTAATAAATGAAGGTTTACTAACTAAATTGCTAACCATTCTAATGTGGTTACTCGAATTATCTGCAATAACCAAATTGCTATTTTTATCAAGGGCAATACCAACCGGTTTGTCTAACTCAGCCATAGTTGCAGCACTGCCGTCACCCATAAATCCAGCAGTTCCATTCCCTGCAATTGTGTTAATTAGCCCCGTCCCATCCACTTTTCTGACGCGATTGTTTACGCAATCTGAAATAAACAAATCACCACAGCCATCTATTGCAATATCCAGAGGGAGATTAAAAATAGCTGCGGTTGCAGGACCGGTGTCGCCCCCAAACCCTCCTGCGCTAAAACCAACGGGGCCGCTTCCGGCAACCGTTGAAATTATCCCGAATGCATCTATTTTGCGAATGCGATTATTAGAAGCGTCTGATATAAAAATATTGCCACTATTATCTAAAACAACGCACGTTGGCCAATCTAGCATTGCAGCAGTAGCGGCTCCTCCGTCGCCGCTGAAGCCAGATACTCCAGTACCTACGATAGTGCTAATTATGCCCGCAGGGTTCACTTTGCGTATGCAATTATTATAAGAGTCTGCAATATAGATATTCCCAACGTTATCTACGGCAACACTGTAGGGGTCGGATAATTTCGCATTTGTTGCGGCTGACCCATCGCCTCCATAGCCTGTAACACCAGTGCCAACGATAGTCGTGATAACTCCAAATGTGTCAACTTTGCGGATCCTATTATTAGGGCCGTCTGCGATATACATCGTTCCCCAGTTATCGATTGCTACACCATTTGGATTATTTAATTCAGCGTTGGTTGCCGGTCCTCCATCTCCGCTAAATCCAGGTGTCCCGTTTCCCGCTACTGTGGTTATGATTCCCGCGTTATTCACCTTTCTGATCCTATGGTCTCCTCTATCTGTAATGAATAAATTGCCAGCTGCGTCAAATTGAACTTCATGTACTGTCGTGCATGCGGCTGTCGCAGGCCCTCCATCCCCAGAACAAGCGGCCACCCCATTTCCAGCAATGGTGGTAATAATCTGTGCCTGCACAGTGGAAGCGAAAAGCACGCAAAGTAAAAGGTGGATGTTCTTTTTCATAAAGTTTGTTTTTT
The DNA here is from genome assembly GCA_013288445.1 of Bacteroidota bacterium. Classification (GTDB taxonomy): domain Bacteria; phylum Bacteroidota; class Bacteroidia; order Chitinophagales; family Chitinophagaceae; genus Nemorincola. The sequence continues at coordinate 3,485 of JABDBX010000039.1, read as the reverse complement.
ACCGCGGTAATGTTCAAATGTCAATACTTATTCCTTTATAACCTTATCTGTATAAATGTAGCTGCCTTTATCATTGTATAACTTTATAAGGTAGGTTCCGGCGGGCAGCTCCTTTAATGATATTTTATTGGTCTCATTAGCTTCAAAAACAAGCTGCCCAATAGAATTATATAGCTTTACGTTTACCTTACCGGCGCTGGTTATTGATAAGTCACTGGTCGTTGGGTTGGGCAAAATTGAAATAACGGGGTTGTAATTTATATGTTTTACCCCTTCGCACACCTCCACATTCACGGGCAGCATTGCAGTAGTGCTGCACTCGAAATCGGAATTTGTCACGGTATAGCTGATCGTATCGGTACCCGGAAATACACCATAAACCGCGCCAGCGCCGGTTACTAATGCAACAGCGCTGTTGCCGGTGGTCCACACCCCGCCCAGCGATGTATCGGCCAGGTAAGTAGTATCCGTTCCCATGCACACATAAGGTGTTCCGGTGATTGCTCCAACAAATGGGGAGGGATTTATAGTTACATATATGGCTATTGTGTCTGTACCTGTTCCTGCGCTTACCACAACACTGAATGTATCGGTACCCGTGAAACCAGGTGATGGTGTGTAGTTTAATCCCGTTGGGGTTAGAGTATCGCCGGAGGAAACACCAGAATAGGATGTGACTGCAATGCCGTGAGCAGGACCTGATAAAACACCCCAAGTTTCGGTGATCCCAGCACTTACACCAGAAACCGATAGCAATGAATTAATGGGAACTGCCGGATAATTTTCACAGACAATAATTGTGCGGTATGACCCGAAAATAAAAGCCGGCGGTGTAGTAGTTGTATTAGATACTTTGCGTATGCGGTTATTGAGATGATCTGGGATATACACGTTTCCGGCATCATCTACGAACAGATCGCAGGGATAATTTAACCCACCCAAAGTTGCCGCACATCCGTCACACACATACCCTGCTATGCCATTGCCGGCTATCGTAGAGATGATACCTGATGAATTTACTTTGCGGATACGGTTATTACTGGCGTCGCCAATGTAAACATTGCCGAACCTGTCGGCGGCAACACCCTCGGGGTAATTGATCTCAGTAGCAGTAGCTGCTACGCCATCGCCACTAAACCCCGGGCTACCGGTACCGGCAAAAGTTGTAATGATCCCCAAAGTATTTATTTTGCGGATACGATGGTTTTTCTCATCACCAAAATAAATGTTGCCTGCAGTGTCAAGGGTTACACTTGATGCAAAATTGAGCTGGGCACTGGTTGCCGGGCCACCGTCTCCGCCATAGCCTCCCATCCCGTAGCCTATGGGGCCATTCCCGGCAATGGTTGTAATAATGCCGAACGTATCAATTTTCCTTAGCCGGTTATTCCACTGCTCCGCCACATAAATATTGCCGATCCGGTCAATGGCCAGCCCGCCAGCGTAGTAAAATTTTGCAGCCGTTGCCGGCCCTCCGTCTCCGCTATACCCGTAAACACCAGGCGTACCTGCAATAGTGCTGATGATGCCCGCAGGCGTTATTTTGCGGATACAATAATTGCGAAAGTCAGTAAATATCACATTGCCATGCGCATCAACTATTATTCCTCCCGGATTAATAAATGTGGCTGCCGTTGCCGGCCCCCCATCACCACTAAACCCGGCTAATCCCGTACCTGCAATTGTGGTGATTATTCCGGATGGGCTAACTTTACGGATGCGGTTATTGTAATAGTCAGAAACGTAAATGTTGCCTGACGAATCAATAACGGAATTGTAAGGGCCATTTATCTCCGCCAGTGTAGCGAGACTCCCATCTCCTCCAAAACCTGCCGTACCGTTGCCAACGACTGTGGTAATGATCTGCGCGCGAACCGTAAGAGAAAAACAAAAACAAAGTAGAATGGAAATGTTTGTTTTCATGGAATATAGGTTTGGCAAAAATTAATAATTACTCTAAGTTACATATCCTTAATTAACAAACGAAGAAATTTTATACCTTGTCACAGATATTTTTATGAAAACGTGGACCTGGTATATCTTTTCCTTTATAGGGTTGGCAATAATATTATCGCTTGTATTTACGGCTGGCAATAGGGTAGAACATGCCGTGAATTTGCTGCCGGCCGTTGCAATCAGCAGTACCAGCCATGCGCCGGTGACTGAGGCTTACAGAAATCCGTTGGCCATTTTTATGTTGCAGATCATTCTTATCATTATTACTGCGCAGGTATGTATTTTTTTTGTAAGAAAGATTGGGCAGCCTGCCGTGATGGGTGAAATCATTGCCGGGATACTCCTGGGCCCGTCGCTAATGGGGGCTGTTTTGCCGCAGTTTAGCGCCTTTGTATTCCCGGCTGCGTCACTCGGGAACCTGCAAATACTCAGCCAGGTGGGTTTGATACTGTTCATGTTTGTAATAGGTATGGAACTGGATCTGGACATACTCAAAGAAAAGGCCAGCACGGCTGTGTTCATCAGTTATTTCAGTATCATTATCCCGTTTGGCCTGGGCGTAGTTTTGTCCTATTTTTTGTATCAGCGTTATACCCCGGCCAACATTCCATTTTATGCATTTTCTCTTTTTACGGGCATAGCTTTGAGCATTACGGCTTTCCCAGTACTTGCACGAATCATAAGAGAGCGGGGCCTGTCTGGTACCCGGTTGGGCAATATCGCTATTACTGCCGCTGCCATAGGCGATATTGCCGCCTGGTGCATACTTGCCTTTATTGTTGCCATTGTGAAAGCAGGCTCTTTCCACTCATTTATTTACACTATCGTGGAAATTGGCGTGTATGTAAGTGTTATGCTGTTTGTTATAAAACCGATGCTTGCTAAACTGGCCTTTGCAAGCACCGACAATGCGGTGCTTAAACGATCTGTAATGGTGTTTATTTTCATTATACTATTCCTCAGCGCATACTGCTGCGAGGTAATTGGTATCCATGCACTATTCGGCGCTTTTTTAGCAGGCGGCATTATGCCCAGGAAAAAGGATGCTATAAAAAAACTGATTGACAAAATAGAAGACGTGGTACTGGCTTTGTTCCTTCCGCTGTTTTTTGTTTCCACTGGTTTGCGCACACAGGTATTTCTTTTGAACAGTCCGGCCTTATGGGGTGTCTGCATTATTATTACACTTACGGCCGTTATCGGAAAATTCGGGGGTAGTGTGGTTGCCGCACGTATTAAGAACGAAAGCGGGAAAGACAGCCTGAGCATAGGCGCACTGATGAATACCCGTGGCCTCGTGGAGTTAGTGGTGCTTAATATTGGTTATGATCTGGGTATCCTGAGCCCGCAGATGTTTACGATGATGGTGATAATGGCGTTGGCCACTACATTTATGACCAATCCCTTACTGAACCTGATTAACAGGAAGTACAGATGAGCTTGCTCCAGAAAGCACATAATTTGTTATATTTGCACTATGAGTACATTAACGGTGCACCCTGCTGACATGGATCAGGAAACGGCAATCA
>JABDBX010000038.1 GCA_013288445.1 Bacteroidota bacterium | reverse complement strand
ATAAAGCGGCGATTACTCCGTACTGAAAATACTTGCTCATGGGGGGCATATTTATGCTAAAGATATGAAATATTTGAGATAGGGTAAAAAGAAGTGGTAACAGTCCCTGTTATACTTCTCGCCGTATAAGTTTGTGCAATGATAAACGGGCAAGCCCGATAGGGCTTAAATGATGAATAGCCACCGGTGAAACCGGTGGGAAAATAGATGTGGTCATTGAACCCCGGCGGGCAATGTCATTGACTTAACGAAAACCCATACAAACGTAAGTTCGATACCTTGCGCCACCGCTAAAGCTAAGGCGGCACGCGGTCGGCATCGTCAGTTATTTTGTATTTGATCTTCTATAAACGTTGGATGCCTTCAGCATCGCCCAGCGTGACTTTTTCGCTAAGTCAATGACATTGCCCCGGCGGGGTTCAACTGGTATAACCCTGAAAACTCCGGGTTGCACCCGGAGCTATTCACATTAAAGCCTTCCAGGCTTTTTAAATTCAATGCACATTTTTATCCGGCGTATAGTATAAGTTATATGTCTTACAACGGAAACAATAAGAAACATGGCAAGTAGCAGAAAGAGGATTGCCAGCAATTTTACATTCAGAGGGAATTGGCTTGCTTCAGGAGAATTGAAGGATTAGGTTTGTTTATGTGACGGTGACCATAAAGTAAAGCAAACACCTATCGTTGTATCTACAGAACGATACAAATATGCCGGAAGTAACCATAAAATATTCCAGTTCCAGAACATTGAAAGTGCTAAGAGCGCTATCAAAATACCTTGATTTTATAATATCAAAACCTGAGAAAAAGAAGAAAGAGGCTTTTATTTACATTAACGGAGTTCCCACGATTCCCGGGAATCGTTCGATAGACATATCTGACATGGGTGAAATCATAAGCAGAAACAAAATGGATGCAAAAAAGCTAAGAAAAGAAGCATGGCAGCGCAAACGCTAACCTTACTTTACGCTACTCCACTCGCGTCACTGCGAGGAACGAAGCAGCCTCACGCTATGAGTAAATAAACTCCGATGGATAAAACCGGGACTGTTTACATAATGTCATCTCCTAACAGGACAACCTTGTACGTGGGCGTAACATCTGATCTATGTGATAGAGTGTGGAAGCACAGGACTAAGTTTTATCCCGATAGTTTTTCTGCAAAGTATAACTGCGTGATGCTGGTTTATTTTCAATCCTATCGGCTTGTAACGGACGCCATTAACGAAGAAAAGAGGTTAAAGGGCGGAAGACGGAAACAAAAAGATGATTTAATAATGAGCATGAACCCGGGATGGGTTGATTTGTGGGATAGCGTATGTGGCGGCTGAGATGTGGTTTGTATAGCGTGAGGCTGCTTCGTTCCTCGCAGTGGCGCGAGTTGAGTGTGATTGTGGGTTGTTTTGTGTTGCGTGAGGCTGCTTCGTTCCTCGCAGTGACGCGAGTTGAGTGTGATTGTGGGTTGTTTTGCGTTGCCTGAGGCTGCTTCGTTCCTCGCAGTGACGCGGGTTGAGTGTAGTGATAGGTTGTCTGGTATTGCGTGAGGCTGCTTCGTTACTCGCAGTGGCACGAATGAGTTATCTGTTTTTCCGTCGCCACATTAATTTTCCTTCAAAATCTCCCCACTTTCCCATACCTTTGCAGCCCCTTGAAAAGTTGCTGACCCACTACTGGCAATACTTTCAGGGGTATTTTAAAGATTTTTAAATTTTCTTTAAAAAAAGTTGGTTGGATTAAAACTTTCATTACCTTTGCAGTCCCAAATTTTTCGGGGTTTAGAAGAAAATCAAGTATGTCACAGCGTATCAGAATTAAGCTAAAATCTTACGACCATAACCTGGTTGACAAATCAGCGGATAAGATCGTGAAGACTGTGCGCAATACAGGAGCAGTGGTTACAGGCCCTATTCCGTTGCCTACAGAGAAGAAGATATTTACCGTACTGCGTTCACCGCACGTAAATAAAAAGAGCCGTGAACAATTCCAGCTTTGCACGCACAAGCGTCTGCTGGACATCTACACTTCTTCTTCCCGTACAGTTGACGCGCTTTCAAAGCTCGACCTGCCAAGCGGCGTGGAAGTGGAAATAAAAGCATGATGACGGCTCCCCGGCCCTCTCCGGAGGCGAGGGAGAAGTAATCGGAAATCAAATAATTGAGAATCGCATTTTACCAAATTTGGGATTTTGATTTTTAACTTTTGATTTTTGACTTTGCAACAGTTCTTTAAAAAATTGAAAAAACAGCTAATCCCGGCCCACACAATACAAAGGACCCGGGCGCTTGGCTCAAATATAATAATATAATGAAAGGTATTATTGGTAAAAAAATCGGTATGACCAGCATTTTTGAACCGAATGGCAAGCAAACCGCTTGTACCATCATCGAAGCTGGCCCTTGTGTGGTTACTCAAAAGAAAACCGTAGTTACCGACGGTTACGACGCTCTGCAAATTGCTTTTGGCGAAGCTAAAGAAAAAAATACGCCAAAGGCACTCATCAATCACTTCGCGAAGTCATCCTCGACTCCTAAGAGCGTAGTAAAAGAAATGCGCAATTGTTCCATAGATAAACAGGTTGGCGAAAACATCACTTGTGAAATATTTACTGAAGGTGAAAAGGTAAGCGTTATCGGCACCACCAAAGGTAAAGGTTTCCAGGGCGTTGTGCGCCGTCACGGATTTAGCGGTGTGGGTGAAGCTACCCATGGCCAGCATGACCGTTCACGTGCACCGGGCTCTGTAGGCGGTTCTTCTTACCCAAGCCGTGTATTCAAGGGTATGCGCATGGGTGGCCGTATGGGCACTGATCGCGTAAAGATCAAGGCATTGCGTGTAGTAAAAGTATTCCCGGAGCAAAACTACATTTTGATAAGCGGTTCAGTACCGGGACATAACGGATCTATTGTTTTAATTCAGAATTAATTATAGTCATGCAAGTTGACGTTTTAAATACTAAAGGTGCAAAGACAGGCCGCTCGGTAGAATTACCGGACGATATATTCAATATTGAGCCAAACGATCATTGTATTTACCTCGCGGTAAAGCAATATCTCGCGGCACAACGCCAGGGTACGCACAAAACCAAGACCCGTGCCGAAGTGCATGGCTCTTCAAAGAAGTTGCACAAGCAAAAAGGTACCGGTGGCTCCCGTAAAGGTAACATCCGTAACCCATTGTATAAAGGCGGCGGTACGGTTAATGGTCCATTGCCACACCGTTACGATTTCAAACTGAACCGTAAGGTGAAGGATCTTGCCAAAGTATCGGCGCTCGTTTATAAAGCCCGTGCAAACAAGATCGTTATCGTAGAAGACCTGAGCATTGAAACACCAAAAACAAAGGATTTCTCTGCAATGTTGCAGGTGCTGCGTGGCGACAGCCGCAAATCAATGATCGTGCTTCCTGAGTACGACCAGAACGTTTACCTCAGCGCACGCAATCTGTCTGACAACAAAACTGTAGTGCTCAGCGATATGAATACTTACGACCTTACCAATGCACAGGTTATAATCTTCACTGAGTCAGCTGCAAAGATGTTCAATGAAATACCTGCAGAGGAAGAAGCAGCGTAAGGAGTAGAAAGTAGCAAGTAGAAAGTCGAAAGCTATAACGATAGAAGTAGCAAGTAGAAAGCAGTAATATAAATTTTGTGTCTTTAGACTTTAGACTAGAGACTTTAGACTTAAAAAAATAAAAAAATGAAACTATCTGAAGTGTTGGTACGGCCGGTGATCACCGAAAAGGTAAATCGCCAGATGGAGCGCAATGGCCGCTACACATTCGTGGTGGGCAAGCAAGCCAATAAGCTGGAAATACGCAAGGCCGTAGAAGAATTTTACGGAGTAAAGGTAGCCGATGTAAATACTGTTGTGGTGCCTGCAAAAAGCAAGACACGGTTTACAAAAGCAGGTTTGCTTGCAGGCCGCAAGCCTTCTTACAAAAAGGCAATAGTAACACTGGCTTCAGGAGATACTATCGACCTGTTTGCCCAATAGAATTTAACGCCCCTGCGCAGGCAGGGCCGAAGTAAAAATATTAGTGTAATAAAAGATCAGGACAATCCGGTAAAAGGAGCATCAGGGTCAGAATAATTAAAGAAAATGGCATTACGTAAATACAAACCGGTAACAGCCGGTACACGCTGGAGAATAGGTAACGCTTACGCGGAAATTACCACTAATGAGCCTGAAAAGAGCTTGCTGGAGCACCAGAAAGGTACTGGTGGTCGTAACTTCCAGGGTCGTCGTGCAATGCGCTATATAGGTGGCGGCAACAAAACCCAATATCGTATCATTGATTTCAAACGCAATAAGAGCGATATTAAGGCTACGGTTAAGTCGATAGAATACGATCCGAACCGTACTGCTTTCATCGCACTATTACATTATTCCGATGGCGAAAAGCGTTACATCATCGCTCCGCAGGGCCTCCAGGTTGGTTCTGTGATAGTTAGCGGTGCTGCTGCTCCACCGGAAGTTGGAAATGCACTATTGCTTAAGAATATGCCGCTTGGTACTGTTGTTCACAACATAGAACTTCAGCCAGGTAAGGGCGGCGCACTTGCACGGTCTGCAGGTACTTACGCACAGTTGAATGCAAAAGAAGAAAAATATTGTGTACTGAAAATGCCCAGTGGTGAGCTCCGTAAAGTATTGAGCACATGCATGGCAACGGTAGGTATAGTTTCTAACAGCGATCATGCCCTCCAGTCAATGGGTAAAGCAGGACGCAACCGTTGGAAAGGTATCCGCCCACGTAACCGTGGTGTTGCGATGAACCCGGTAGATCATCCGATGGGTGGTGGTGAAGGTCGCTCTTCGGGCGGTCACCCACGTAGCCGTAAGGGTAAGTACGCTAAGGGCGAAAAAACACGCAGCAGGACTAAGGCTTCTAACAAGCTCATCATCCAGAGGAAAGATGGTAAGAAGCTGAGTTAATTGGGTGATAGGGTAATTGGTTAATAAGTTAATAGGTTAACAAGTTACCTGGTGTGAGAAGGAAAGAGAGAGTAGCTGGTGGGAAAAGTAAAAAGGGAATAAAATAATTTAATAATAGACTCCGTGAGGAAGCCCCTTTTGGGGTTTGGGGTTAAAAATAAAAGTCAATAGAAAATGGCTCGTTCAATTAGAAAAGGTCCTTACGTAGATGCTAACCTTGATAAAAAGGTGATGGCAATAGCTGAAGGTAAAGCGAAAAAAGGGGTAGTAAAAACCTGGAGTCGCCGTAGCACTATTACGCCAGACTTCGTAGGCCAGACTTTTGCGGTACACAATGGCAACAAGTTCATACCGGTATATGTTACCGAGTATATGGTGGGCCATAAGCTGGGTGAGTTTTCGCCCACACGCAACTTCAAGGGACACAGCGGACAGAAATAGTCCCAACCCGAAAGGTGCATGGTTAATAGGTTAATCTGTTAAAAGGTTAATTAGTTGAAAAGTAAAAAGGTTTAATTGAGTACACTCCGCAAAGCCCCTATGGGGGTTTGGGGTTAAAAATAGAAATAAAATGGAAGCTGTTGCTCGTTTAAGAAATTATCCAACCTCGCCCCGCAAGATGCGCCTTTTGGCGGACCTTATCCGTGGCATGGAAGTGGAAAATGCACTGAATACGTTGAAATTCAGTACAAAAGATCCTTCAGTACCGATGGAAAAGCTGTTACTGAGCGCTATTGCCAACTGGAGAGTGAAGAACGAAGGTGTGGATGTGGCAGATGCAAGCCTGTTCGTTAAGACCATATTTGTTGACGGTGGCCGTGTGTTGAAGCGGATGCGCCCAGCCCCACAGGGCCGTGCATACCGGGTGCGCAAGCGCAGCAACCACATCACTATTATTGTGGACAGCAAGAATGCGGTAACAGCAGCAGCAACAGCAGAATAGTAGCTCAGAAAAATGGCTGAATGGCTTAATAGCTGAATGGCTCAATTGTAAAAAGTAAGTTCTGTTTTTTTAAAATTGGAATTTGGTTTCTGGAATTTGGAACTTGTTTTTTTGGGATTTGGAATTTGTGTTTTGAAATTTTATATAATAACTCAATAATAAAGTAATGGGTCAAAAATGTAATCCTATAGGTAACAGGTTGGGCATCATCCGCGGATGGGACTCAATGTGGTATGGCGAAAAAAGGGACTTCGGCCAGAAACTGGTAGAAGACCACAAGATCCGCGTTTACCTGAATGCGCGTATCAATAAAGGCGGTATTTCCCGTATTGTTATTGAGCGTACACTCGGCAAGCTGATCGTTACCATACATACTTCTAAGCCTGGTATCATCATAGGTAAGGGCGGTACAGAAGTGGACCGTATCAAGGAAGAGCTTAAAAAGCTTACCAAGAAGGACGATGTGCAGATCAACATTATGGAGATTCGCCGTCCTGAACTTGATGCGATGATCGTGGGCGAAACAATTGCCCGCCAGATCGAAGGCCGTGTGAGCTACAAACGCGCAATCAAAATGGCTATTTCCACAGCTATGCGTATGGGCGCCGAGGGTATCAAGATAAAAGCAGGTGGCCGTCTTAACGGTTCTGAAATAGCACGTTCTGAAGAATTCAAACAAGGTCGTACCCCATTGCATACTTTCCGTATGGACATTGATTATGCTTCGACATACGCAATGACCGTATATGGTAAGATCGGTTTGAAAATATGGATATGTAAGGGCGAAGTTTTAGGCAAACGTGAACTTAACCCTAACTTCTCTGCAAATTCCGACAACCGTGGCAATCGCCCAACCGGAGGTTTCCAGGGTGGTGAAACACGCGGTGGTGAGCGCAGCGGAGACCGTGGCGACCGTCGTGGTGGCGGTGCAGGTGGAGATCGTCGCGGTGGTGGCGGTGCAGGTGGTGGAGATCGTCGCGGTGGCGGTGGCGGCGGAGAGCGCCGTGGCGGTGGCAGTACAGGTGGTGGCGCACGTTCAGGTGGCGCAGCCGGTGGCCGCAGATAAGCAGATAAAATATTGTTTAGACTACTTTAATAAATATTGTAACAATGTTACAACCGAAAAAATCAAAACATCGTAAAGCGCATAAAGGCAGGATCAGAGGTAACGCACAACGTGGCGCTATGATCTCCTTCGGTTCATTTGGCCTTAAAGCTATGGAACCAAAGTGGATCACCAACCGCCAGATAGAAGCTGCACGCCAAGCAATGACCCGCCACATGAAACGTGAAGGTAATGTGTGGATACGTATTTTCCCTGATAAGCCGATCACCCGCAAGCCTGCAGAAGTGCGTATGGGTAAGGGTAAGGGTAGCCTTGAATTCTGGGCTGCTGTGGTGAAGCCAGGACTGATCATGTTTGAACTCGATGGCGTACCAATGAAAGTAGCACAGGAAGCCCTGTTGCTTGCTTCCCAGAAGTTGCCGATCAGGACCAAGTTTGTGGTTCGCCATGATTACGCAGGAGAATAACCCCCGGCCCCTAAAGGGGAGGAACAATTAGAGAAAGAAAGAGTAAAAAGTATAACAGCCCGTGAGTAAGCCCCTTTAGGGGTTTGGGGTTAAAAATAAACAAAATGGCAAAAGCTACACAAGCGAAGGACGATTACCGTTCGCTGGATAACGAAGCGCTGAATGAAAAGATCAGCGATGAGGAAATGCGCCTGAAAAAAACTAAGTTCAGCCATGCGGTGAATCCTATTGAGAATCCGCTTTCTATCAAGACACAACGCCGTGCATTAGCGCGCCTTAAAACGGAACAGCGCAAAAGAACATTAGGTTTATAATAAAATTATAGATGTCAATTATGACGATTGAAAGAAAAAGCAGGAAAACCCGTATTGGGGTTGTTAGCAGCAACAAGATGACGAAAACCATCACTGTTACTGTTGAACGTAAGGTGAAACACCCCATTTATGGTAAGTTTCTTAAGAAATCATCGAGCTTCCATGCTCACGATGAGCAAAACAATGCCGGTATAGGCGATGTAGTGCGTATTATGGAAACTCGCCCGCTCAGCAAGACAAAACGTTGGCGCCTGGTAGAAATTATTGAAAAAGCTAAGTAACCATTCAAAATGATACAACAAGAATCCCGGCTCAATGTAGCCGACAACAGCGGTGCCAAGGAAGTGCTTTGCATACGTGTGTTGGGCAATTCGGGACAAGATTACGCAGGTATCGGTGACAAGATCGTGGTGACCGTAAAAGACGCCCTTCCCGGCGGTGGCGTGAAGAAAGGTACCGTTTCAAAAGCGGTTATCGTTCGCACAAAAAACAAGCTACGCCGTAAGGACGGCTCTTACATCAGTTTTGATGATAACGCAGTAGTACTGCTCAACAACTCTGACGACCCACGTGGAACCCGTATCTTCGGCCCCGTAGCCCGTGAATTGCGCGATAAAGGATACATGAAAATTGTTTCCCTCGCACCAGAAGTATTGTAAAATTTGTTGTACCTTTGCAGCCCCGTAAAAAAAGGCGGCATTTTACAACGCTAATTCATAGTAACTGTGAAAAAGAGATTCAAACCAAAGTTCAATATTAAGAAAGGCGACAGCGTGGTTGTTATTGCCGGCGATGACAAAAACCGCAGCCAGCCACGTGTTGTGCTTGCCGTACATCCAAATGATGAGCGTCCCACTGTATTGGTGGAAGGCGTGAACATGGTAACCAAGCACCTGAAGCCAAACGCCCAGAACCCACAGGGTGGCATTGTACAGGAAGAAGCGCCTGTGCATATCTCTAACGTGATGCTCTGGGATCCTAAATCCAAGGCTCCGGCGCGTGTGAAACGCAACCGTACCGAAACAGGTTTTGTACGTGTATCTAAAAAATCAGGGGAGGCGATCAAATAATGGCAACGACTAAAGGAAATAACCAGAAAGGCGGCTCTACCGCCCAGGTGGTAGCAGGCATCCAGGCTGCGCTGCCAGCTAACTACAGGCCCCGCCTGCAGAAGAAGTACAGGGAAGAAGTGATCCCTGCGATGATGAAAAAATTCGGGTACAAATCTATTATGGAGTGTCCCCGTCTTGTGAAGATATGCCTTAACCAGGGCGTGAAGGGTTCTACATCTGATAAGAAGCTTATTGACGAAGCGGTTAGTGAAATGACCCTCGTTAGTGGCCAGAAGGCAATAGCTACAATGTCTAAGAAAGACATATCTAACTTCAAGCTGCGTAAGAACATGCCTATCGGCTGTCGCGTTACGTTGCGCCATATCAAGATGTATGAGTTCCTCGATCGTTTCGTATCTGTGTCATTACCCCGCGTACGTGACTTCAAAGGTATCAGCGAAAAATCATTCGATGGCCGTGGTAACTATACAATGGGCATCAATGAGCAGATCATCTATCCTGAAATAAACATAGACAAGATAGCACGTATCAGCGGTATGGACATAACTTTTGTGACCACAGCTAAGACGAACGAAGAAGCCTATGAACTGTTGAAGGAAATGGGTATGCCGTTTACGAATATGGAGAAGACAGGAGCTAAGGTTGTAGAAGGTAACTAGTCTGAAGTCTAAAGTAGAAAGTAGAAAGCTGTTCAGTTATTGTTACGATTTGTGTACACAGCAGTTTTCGACTTAAACAAAATAAAACAAAACTTAGTAGAAAGGGCAGATAGGAGAAAATAGAAGGCCACAGTAAAATATTTACAAACAGCTTTCGACTTTTTACTTTCGACTTTCGACTTAAAAATACTAAAAATAAAACATGGCAAAAGAATCAGTAAAAGCCCGCCAGCGCAAACGCGAACACATGGTAGCCCAGTATGCCGCAAAACGTGCAGCCCTGAAAGCAGCCGGAGATTATGCAGGTTTGGATAAACTTCCTAAAAACTCTTCAGCAGTACGTCTCAGGAACCGTTGCCAGCTTACCGGCCGTCCAAGAGGATATTTACGCTATTTCGGCGTATGCCGCTTAGTGTTCCGCGATATGGCATTGGATGGCAAAATACCAGGTGTTCGTAAAGCAAGCTGGTAACATCCTTTACCGCAGGTATGTGGCTATAGCGGTTTAATGAGGATATCGTTTCAAAGTCGGGGCACGTCCCTGATACTCGTAACAAATTTTTATTTACAAAACTTAATCAAAAAAATGGTAACAGATCCAATAGCAGATTTTCTGACCCGCATCCGTAACGCACAAATGGCCCGTCATCGTATAGTGGAGATTCCAGCTTCTAACGTAAAGAAGCGTATCACCAAGATACTTTATGAAAAAGGTTACATCCTGAAGTACAAATTTGAAGATGATACCAAGCAAGGTTTAATAAAGATCGCATTAAAGTATGATGCGCAGACTAAAGACCCCGCTATTAAGTCATTGGAGCGCATCAGCCGTCCGGGTCTGCGCCAGTATGCAAAACCAGCTGATATCCGCCGTGTGCAGAATGGCTTAGGTATTGCAATAGTATCGACTTCCAAAGGCGTAATGACCGATAAGGAAGCCCGCACGCAAAATGTAGGTGGCGAGGTAATGTGCAACATTTACTAATAATGAATGCAGTAGAGATTGGGAGTTTTAATTTTTTGACTTTTAATTTTTTAGTTATTTAGTTAAATAAGAGAGTTTTTACTTTTAATTTTTACTTTTTTAGTTAAGATAAGGCTGATAATATAAGTTCTCTATACGGTAACTGAACACGGCCAATTTAATTTTAGATTTCAATTTTTTGTTAACCGGAGAGTTTTTAATTTTAGACTTTTAATTCAAATTAACGGTTTTTAATTTTTAACTTTTACTTTTTAAGTTTTTATGTCACGTATAGGTAAGCAACCAATAGTAATGATCCAAGGTGTAACAGCAACTGTTTCACCGGCAAACGTACTAACAATAAAGGGCCCTAAGGGCACATTGACCCAGGAGGTTGATCGCGATATTAAGATAAACATCGGGGCAGACCAGATACTTGTTGAACGCCCAACGGACCAGATCCGTCACCGTGCATTGCATGGTTTGTACCGCTCACTCGTTGCCAATATGATGGTTGGCGTTACTACTGGCTTTAAAAGAGAATTAGAATTAGTTGGTGTGGGTTATCGTGCTGCCGTTGCCGGCCAGCAGATAGACCTTGCACTTGGCTTTTCGCATAATATCATTTTTGAATTACCAACTGAGATAAAGGCTTCAGCAATAGCTGAAAAAGGCCAGAACCCACGCATCATTCTTGAGTCAATTGACAAGCAATTGCTTGGTGCAGTTGCTGCAAAGCTCAGGAGCCTGCGTAAGCCAGAGCCTTACAAAGGCAAGGGTGTTCGTTATTCCGGTGAGATCGTTCGTCGTAAGGCTGGTAAGTCTGCTGGTAAGTAATAACCCCCGGCCCCTAAAGGGGAGTAGGGTCAGAAAAGTATAAAACCCCCGACCCCTAAAGGGGGGAAAGGTAAAATTGAAATAATAAAATACTTCACTCCATTAGTAATCCCCTTACGGGGTCTGGAGTTTTTAAAACCCGGTAGCCTTCTTAAATGGGAGAGCCCGTAAAACTTAGATAAAATGTCACAAGATCCAAAAGTAGTCCGCCGTCAGAAGTTACGTTGGCGCATACGTACCAAAATTCATGGTACTGCACAAAAGCCCCGGCTTTCTGTGTTCCGCAGTAACAATGATATTTATGTGCAGTTGATAAATGATGATAACGGTACTACCCTCGCTGCTGCAAGCTCACGTGAAAAAGATATTGTAGCCCTGGGCGGTAATAAAGTGGCTAAGTCTGCAAACGTTGGTAAGATCGTTGCACAGAAGGCGTTAGCCGCGGGCATTGATTCCTGCATATTTGACCGTGGTGGTTATTTGTACCATGGCCGTGTAAAATCAGTAGCTGACGGTGCGCGTGAAGGCGGTTTAAAATTCTAAAAAATAATATTAAAATGGCGTGTTGCCCGTTTATACCGGATAACATACCAGCTAATAAATAAAGAAAATGGCGAATCAAACAATCAGTCGCATAAAGGGTGGAGACCTTGATCTTCATGAAAAAGTAGTGGCTATCAACCGTGTGGTGAAAACTACAAAAGGTGGCCGTGCATTCAGTTTTTCAGCTTTGGTAGTAGTAGGTAATGGCGCAGGAGTTGTGGGCCATGGCCTCGGTAAGGCAAAAGAAGTGCAGGAAGCTATCACAAAGGGCATTGATGATGCTAAGAAAAACCTCATCAGGGTTCCGGTAATGCATGGCACTATCCCACACGAACAATTGGCTAAAGAAGGTGCAGCAAAAGTTATGATCCGCCCTGCGGCTCATGGTACTGGCGTTATCGCCGGGGGCAGCATGCGTGCTGTGCTTGAAGCTGCCGGTATTACCGATGTGCTTTCTAAATCTTTAGGTTCTGCAAACCCGCACAATGTGGTTAAGGCTACATTTACTGCTCTTGCTATGCTCCGTGAGCCAATTAAAGTGGCTAAGGACCGCAACATCAGTCTGAAGAAAGTGTTTAACGGGTAGGCCTCTCCCCGGCCCTCTCCAAGGGAGAGGGATTTGGAATTTTGTTTTTTTGTTTTTTGAATTCAAATATTATGTCTAAGATACAGATTACACAGGTTAAAAGCGGTATTGACCGTATGGCACGCCAGAAGCGTACCCTTAAAGCCCTGGGCCTGCGCAAAATGCTGCACACTGTAGAAGTGGAAGCAACACCGCAGATCCTCGGTATGGTAAGGGCCGTACACCACCTTGTGAAAGTACAGGAAGTAAAATAGTTTTTTTAACAGATTTGCGAGCGGTTATACATTCCGCGCAAGTTCAAAAATTGTAAGCAATGCAATTACACAATCTGAAACCTGCAGAAGGTTCAACAAAAAAAGGAAAACGTATTGGCCGTGGTGAAGGTAGCGGACATGGTGGCACATCTACCAAGGGTAGCAAAGGCCAGCAGGCACGTACCGGTTACCAGTCAAAAAGAGGGCATGAAGGCGGCCAGATGCCAATCCAGCGCCGTATGCCAAAACGTGGGTTCATTAATCCATTCCGCGTAGAATACAAAGTGTTCAACCTGGGCCAGATAGACCTGCTGATTGAAAAATACAACCTCCCCGAATTTACCCCTGACGTGCTTTATATCAATGGTTTGATCAATCGCACCGACCTTGTGAAAATATTGGGCAACGGGGAGCTAAAAGCAACCATTCCATTTAAGGTGAACGCCGCAAGCGCTAAAGCTAAAGAAGCTATAGCAGCCGCTGGCGCCACACTGGAAATTCTTTAGCATAACAAGACGCATTTTTTGGAGAAATGCGTCTTTTATCGTTTATTCGCATTTCATTTTTGATTAACAACAGTTCCTGTGAAGAAATTTATTGATAAACTACAAAATATCTGGAGCATTGATGAGCTTCGTAAGCGCATCACCTACACAATACTTCTTGTGTTAGTGTATCGTGTAGGCTGCTACATTGCGCTGCCAGGTATTAACCCTTCCCGGCTTGGCGACACTAATGGCCCCGGCGGTATCCTCGGTATCCTCAACATGTTTGCAGGTGGTGCGTTCAGTCGCGCTTCCATTTTTGCATTGGGTGTAATGCCTTATATCTCTGCCTCTATCTTTATGCAGCTTGCCGGTATCGTTATACCCCAGGTTGCTAAGCTACAGAAAGAAGACAGCGGGCGCCGTACCATCAATTCTTACACGCGTTATCTTACCGTAATAGTTACCGCATTCCAGGCAAGCGCTTATGTAGCTTACCTGCATTCTCCTTCTTATGCAGCTGCTTTGTCGCCAGACTATAGCACGTTCATGTTCACCATTACTACAGTTGTTACGCTTACTGCTGGTACATTGTTTGTAATGTGGATGGGCGAAAAGATCACAGATCGTGGTATTGGTAATGGTACTTCCCTCATCATCATGGTGGGTATCCTTGCTCGTTTCCCGCACTCTATTATACAGGAGTTTACACAGAAAAACATTGGCGGCGGTGGCGGCCTGCTTATATTCCTTATTGAGCTGGCTATATTCATTGCTGTTATCATTGGCCTTATATTACTTACACAGGGTGTACGCAAAATACCGCTCAACTATGCACGTCGTATTATCGGCAGCACCAATGCAGCCAAAGAAGTAAGCGGCAGCCGTGATTTTATACCATTGAAAGTTAACTCTGCAGGTGTAATGCCTATCATCTTCGCACAGGCTATGATGTTCATACCTACCATTTTCACTGGTTTTGCTACCAATGAAAAGGCGGCAGGTTTTGTACACGCACTGTCTGATAACCGCTCTTTGTGGTACAACCTTATTTATGCGATCATGGTTATAGCATTCACCTATTTCTACACAGCGTTGATATTCAACCCTACGGAAATGGCTGATAACCTGAAACGTAATAACAGCTTTATACCAGGTGTGAAACCAGGGGAGCCAACTGCCGATTACATTGCTACCATCATGGACCGTATCACATTACCGGGAGCTTGCTTCCTGGCTATAGCTGGTATCCTGCCAGGTATTGCTACCTTACTTGGTGTAACCAGCGGTTTTGCTTCTTTCTTTGGCGGTACTTCGATGTTGATCGGTGTGGGCGTTATCCTTGATACCCTGCAGCAGGTGGAAAGCTACCTGTTGATGAACCATTACGATGGCTTGATGAAAACGGGTCGCATAACGGGTCGCACAGCAGCTACCCCAAGCAAAGCATCTGCGTAGGCTAGCGGTAGAGTGGATTTTCTATACTCTGCATTACACAACTCGCGTCACTGCGAGGATCGAAGCAGCCTCACGAAATGGATGACTCGTATTAGGTGGTTGTGGTATATTGCAATTGTGGAGAACTACCCGTTAAAGTTTTTAATTTATTATTTTTAATTTTTTACTTAGGTTGATTCATATAAGAAGTAAAGAAGAAATTGAGATTATACGCAGCAGTGCGCTAATGGTTTCTGCCACCTTAACCGAGGTGGCAAAATTTTTAAAGCCCGGTATCACTACACTCTCAATTGACACCATGGCGGAGACTTTCATCCGCGACAATGGTGGTGTGCCGTCGTTCAAAGGCTATCATGGTTTTCCATTCTCTTTATGTATATCTGTAAACGAGGTCGTGGTGCATGGCTTTCCCAGCAAGTATGAGCTGAAGGATGGCGATATAATTTCTGTGGATTGCGGATTTTACCGGAATAGCTACCATGGTGATTCGGCCTACACATTTGCTATAGGCGACATAAAGCCAGAAGTATTACAACTGCTCAAGATCACTAAAGAATCAGTGTTCAGGGGCGTTGACCAGGCACGCGACAATAACCGGGTTGGCGATATATCTTTTGCAGTAGAAAATTTTACTTTCAGGGAACATGGTTATGGTGTGGTGCGTGAATTGGTAGGGCATGGCGTAGGAAAGAAACTACATGAAGACCCGCATGTGCCCAATTTTGGTAAGCGTGGCGATGGCAAGAAGCTGAAAGAAGGGATGGTGCTGGCCATAGAACCAATGATAAATCTTGGTACCCGCGACGTTCACACCCTCCCCGATGGTTGGACAGTAGTAACCGCCGATAACAAACCTTCCGCTCACTTTGAGCATACCACGGCTGTGCGCCGGGGCAGGGGAGAACCCCTTTCCAGCTTTGCACCAATAGAAGCTGCAGAAACAGCCAACCCTGAGCTTAACAGCAGCTATTATACTGTAGAGGTTGCAGCAACTGTATAGCGTTTCTACTTAACCTTAACCTGTGCATAATATGGGTGGTCAGGATTTACGATCAATTCATTTCTTAAAGGGTGGATCAGTACATCCATATCTTCGATTGGTATTACCCCAAGTAGTGGTTCTACTTCACCTGGGAGAATAATTGCCCTGCAGGTTGTTTCCCTGTTTTTAAATCTAAGCTCTACCGGGCTCACCACGTCACATTCTATTATCCTGCCGTCTGCCATCTGGGCTTTTTTTCTTCCCACCACCGGAAGTTTTAGCTGCTCCTGTATGTTTTCGTTCAATACCAGTTGGTGAGCGCCAGAATCCACTAAAATATTCAAAGGAAATCGTCTTATCTCGTCCTCGCCAATCAAATTCTTTCGTGCCATCACTAAGTCCTCACCATTTATTAACTCAATATCCGCGTAAACGAAGCCCATAACAATAGATTTAGCAGTAAAAATATTGAAATCTTAGTGACGTTGACCAAATAAATACCACTATTTGGCGAAGTTATTTTTCTTTTATGCGAGGCACAAAATCCGCGAATAGTGAGCTATTTAAGGACTTTTGGGACGAAGCAGAAATGGAAAAGAACAAGTCAAATGGTGGTATTTATTTTGTCATCGTCACTTAGGAAAGATTGAGTCCAAAGTGTTTTTTTGCCTTGAACCATAGATAGCGCATTTATCCTGTAAATCGCTATAATTGCGAAATTGGTCAACGCACATCTATTTTTATGGTATTTCATGCCATGACATTTCCCATCGGGCTGGCCAATTCGCGATTGATATTAGCCCCGATGGTGCAATTTAGGCGGTCTGAATAGGTTTACTCAAATGCCACACTTGTTGAATAAATATAAATAATAATTATGTGTTTGGGCAAATACAATATGGCATAGAATTTGCGTTATAGTGATTAGGATGATTTAACTTTTAAAACCTACAGTTATGAAAACCTTTATCATTTTGCTCTGCCTCTACGTTCTGATCATGTCTTTGACTATTGCTGCGTAATTTATCAAGTTACTGCGCGGCACACCCCGTGTATAGACGCAATCCATTACGTCTATATGAAACACAAACGGTGTACTTTTTAAAAAACAACGATTTTTATAACGGAATGTTGCCGTGCTTGCGCTTCGGCATTTTTGCCACTTTGTTTTCCAGCATTTTAAAGCCCTTTATGAGCTTTGAGCGGGTTTCGCCAGGCATTATCACTTCGTCAATAAAGCCCCTTGCTGCGGCTCCATAGGGGTTAGCAAATTTTTCTAAGTATTCGGCCTCTTTTTCCTTTAGCTTGGCCTCATGGTCTTTTGCTTCCGATATTTCCTTTTTAAAGATGATCTCGGCTGCACCCTTCGCGCCCATTACAGCTATTTCGGCAGTGGGCCAGGCGTAGTTCAGGTCGGCGCCTATGTGCTTGGAGTTCATTACATCGTATGCTCCGCCATAAGCCTTGCGGGTTATCACTGTGATCTTAGGTACGGTGGCCTCGCTGAGTGCATACAGCAATTTGGCCCCGTTTATAATTATGCCGTTCCACTCCTGGTCGGTACCCGGCAGGAAGCCCGGCACATCTACAATCACCAGAAGGGGTATATTGAACGCATCACAGAAACGCACAAAACGTGCACCCTTCTTGCTCGAATTAATATCCAGCACCCCGGCAAGGTAGGCGGGCTGATTGGCAACTATGCCTATGCTACGACCGGACAGGCGGGCAAACCCCACTACTATATTCTCGGCATACTCCTTATGCACTTCAAGAAAAGAACCGGAGTCGGCAACTTCTTCTATAACCTCTTTTATATCATAGGGTTGGTTGGGGTTTGCCGGTATAATGTTGTTTAACTGCGGCCTTACCTCGTCCATCACCTCATACGCATACACCGGTGCATCTTCCTCACAGTTTTGGGGCATGTAGCTAAGCAGGCGCTTTATATGCTCTATACACTCCAGTTCATTGGCACACGCAAAATGGGTAACCCCCGATTTTGATGCATGGGTATGCGCACCGCCAAGTTCCTCGCTGGTTACTGTTTCATGGGTTACTGTTTTTACCACGTTCGGACCCGTGACAAACATATACGAGGTATGCTCCACCATGAGTATGAAATCGGTAATGGCCGGTGAATAGACAGCGCCACCCGCGCACGGCCCCATTATAGCCGATATCTGCGGCACTACGCCGGAAGCCTGGACATTGCGATAAAAAATATCGGCATAGCCACCGAGCGACACCACGCCTTCCTGTATCCTGGCCCCGCCGCTGTCGTTGAGCCCTATTACCGGAGCTCCGTTCTGCATGGCCAACTCCATTATCTTCACTATTTTTTCGGCGTGGGTCTCGGAGAGGCTGCCGCCAAACACAGTAAAATCCTGCGAATACACATAGGTGAGCCTCCCATTTATGGTACCGTAGCCAGTCACAACCCCATCGCCGGGATATACTTCTTTATCCATGCCAAAGTCGCGGCTGCGGTGGGTGACAAATTTCCCTATCTCTTCAAAAGAACCTTCATCGAGCAATAGCTGCAGCCGCTCGCGGGCGGTAAGTTTCCCTTTTTTATGCTGCGCTTCTATGCGGCTTTCCCCGCCACCTTTCAGGGCCTGCTCATTCTTATGTTTTAATAAAGCTATCTTGTCCATAATGGCAACAAACTTAGTGTAAAAACGGGGGAACGGCAAAGGAAGACCAACAAGAAGCATACTTGTGAAAGTTTAAGCTGAAAATCGTAAATTTGTTGTGTGGCTGATAACAATCAAATATTGCAACGAATTAGGGATTCGGTAAAAACAACCGCGCCAAATGCAACTTTGATTTTATATGGTTCTTATGCGCGTGGGGATAACGGGCCCAACTCCGACATAGACCTTCTTGTTCTTTTAGACAGCGACAAAGTAACATACGACGATGAAAAAAGGATAAAATATCCTTTATATCACATCGAATATGATACGGGAGTTATCATCAGTCCACGTGTGTATTCTAAAAAAACATGGGAAACTCGACACAGAATTACTCCTTTTTATGAAAATGTCACTAAGGAAGGTATTGTGCTATGAATAACGAGGAGAAAAGACAATTGGTCATTTACCGGTTAGACAAAGCAAAAGACACGCTAAACGAAGTCGAATTTCAGATCAATAACCAAAAGCTGAATACAGCGGTTAACAGGCTTTATTACGCATGTTATTATGCGGTTATTGCACTGCTTTTGAATTACGATATTAATGCCAAGTCACATGCCGGAGTAAGGCAAATGCTTGGATTACATTTCATAAAGACGGGACTGATCGACGAACAATCAGGAGATTTTTATACTGATATTTTTGAGATGAGACATACTGGTGATTACGATGATTTCATTGTATTTGAACAAGATAAAGTTTTAGAACTATTAGCTCCTGCCCAACAATTAATTTCACAAATTGAATTGCTGGTAAAACAATAAAATCTATACGATCCATTCATAACTCTGCAAGCGATGAAATCACTTTTAATACTCCTTATTACTACCGCTTTCTCATTCAGCGCTCATGCGCAGATAAAGGAATATAGCGCTGATGATATTATGCGCCGCACATCATCAACAGACACGATATACATTGTGAACTTCTGGGCTACCTGGTGTGCGCCCTGCGTGGCCGAGCTGCCGGAGTTCAACGCGCTGGAAAATCACTTTACAGGGATGCCGGTGAAGGTGTTGCTGGTGAGCCTTGATTTTAAAGAAGATCATACGTTCAAGCTGGCCCGGTTTCTGGAGTTAAAGCACATAAAGCCGGAAGTGGTATGGCTTAAGGACACCAACCCAAACGATTTCATTCCTAAAATTGAAAATTCATGGGAAGGCTCCATACCAGCCACCATGGTTTTATGCCCCAAAAAGCATTTCAAGAAATTCCTCGAGGGCACTGTTACTGAGCAGCAGGTGGGATCGATTGCTAATGACCAGTTGTGATTACAAGCTGGGAACTATCTATACTGGCATGGCATAGTTTTGTGTATTGTTGAAAAAAGGGGGTAGCCCTGGAAGGGTGTAATCTATACTATACGCCGGATAAAAATGTGCATTGAATTTAAAAAGCCTGGAAGGCTTTAATGTGAATAGCTCCGGGTGCAACCGGGAGTCTTCAGGGTTATACCAGTTGAACCCCGCCGGGGTTCAATGACCACATCTATTTTCCCACCGGTTTCACCGGTGGCTATTCATCATTTAAGCCCTATCGGGCTTGCCCGTTTATCATTGCACAAACTTATGCGGCGAGAAGTATAATAGCGATGGGCATCGCCCATCGAACTTGCGGCGTCATCCCATATTTCCTCATCTTCTTTATCTAATTCTGTTAGAAAATCTACAATAGAAGTTACCTGGTCAGGATGTTGTTTTAAAAACAACATGCGTTCTTCTATAAGATCCTTTTGCCACTGGGGGATTTCCCCTTCCATCTCATCCACATCCGGATGTTTCTTTCTCAACTTATCCCAGTCGTCAATAGAAATAAGTACGGCAGTTGTTTGCCCAGTACTATCAGAAACATATTGTACAGACATAGTCAATTTTTATTCAACAAATTTATGGAAAGATGATGTGTTTTCCAGCGTAAACTTTGCGTCGTCTTCGATGACTAATTGCGTATTTCTTCGCGCAAGTTTTTATCGCGCGCCTTGATGCACCGACAATACTGCGCCGCACACCAGAAAAAGGCGTACCACACCGCGCGTTTTTTTACTTTTGACATCGCGTGTCTTACCTCAAATCATATAAGCGGCTGAACCGGCTGTTGCAGAACGAGAGTTTTGAACCAATGATCAGTTGGGGTTTCCGCATGGCCCTGTCTGGCACGCTGCCAGTAATATGGGGGTTGGCAACGGGCCGGCTGAACGAGGCTGTATGGATAACGCTTACCGCAGAAGCTATTTCGTGGGTAGAATTGAAGGGGTCATTCGCCTGGCGGGTACGTACCTTGGTTACGGGAGCTGCACTGGCTATACTATTTGCTATCCTCGGCACCATTACCGGGGCCAATGTATGGTTAAGCGTGGTGAGCATGTTTTTTGTAGGGTTCTTAGCCACACTGCTGAAGAATATTGGCGACCGCGCAAGCGGCCTGGCTATCTGCGTTTATCTTCTGTTTATTATTTGTAATGCCTATCCCACCTCCGGTTACAGCGAGTTACGCAGTCGGGTTATTTACATTTCCTTAGGCGCCGCCTGGCCGGTGATCGTGGGTATAGCGGTGTCGCTTGCTATGCCCAGGGAGGAGCCATTCCGCAGGCAGATCGCCCTTATATGGCGGTCTATTGCGGAGTTGGTGGGCATAATATCCACAGGCAATGTACTGAACGCTAGTCGCGAGAGTAGCCTCTTTGTAAAAGAAAAAGAAGTGCGGGCGGCTATCGATAATTCATACCAGTTCTATGGCCGGATGGTGCACCAGGTAAATAAAAATGAACACCAGCAATACCAACTGGCCCAACTGAGAAAAGCCGCCGGTCTTGTGGCCATAAACATCATCGCGATCGGCGATGAAATGGAGCAGATAACCATACCAGACCTTGCTGAGTCCCTGCGAATAAAGGCCGCAACCATGTTTGGCGCTATGCAGGAAGCCGTAAGCCGTATTTCTGTACTTGTCATTACCCTGAAGCCGGAAGAAAAGCTGTTGGCCGTATCGCAGATAACCCGGCTGAAAAAACTGGCTGCACTCATAGCCCGTTATCCGCTGCCCGACAATACTGCAAACACAAGGGCCATAAACCGGATACTAAAACACACCGAGCGAACGATAAAACTATTAGAAAGCGCCATAGGCCGTGTAGAACAAATGGGCACGGATAAGCCCGTTTTCAGGTCTTACTCGCTTATAAAAACCTCGTTTGTTTTAAAGCCTAAGTACCTGCTTAGAAATGTGCGTGGGCTACTCAATTTCAATTCGCTTACCACTCGTTATGCCCTCCGCTCAGCCATTGCGGCTACTGTGGCTTTGTTTGTTTATAAGTGGTTCAGCATAGATCATGGCTACTGGCTACCGTTCTCGGTAATGATCATCATACAGCCTTATTTTGGCGCTACCTATACCAAGGCCATGGACAGGGTCATCGGCACTTTGCTGGGAGGCCTTGCCGGCAGCTTGCTGCTGCATGTGCCCGCCGGGCTGCATATAAAGGAGGGCATATTGTTCCTCACGTTTATTTTGATGGTGTACTATGTACGGAAAAAATATGCCATAGCGGCATTTGTCATTACGCTGAACCTTGTGCTGCTGTTCAATATAGAATCTGCATACAACAATATGCTTATGGTCACGCGGGCGTTGTGTACAATAGGCGGTGCCTGCCTTGCCATTTTTTCTGGTTTTGCCCTGCTACCTACGTGGGACAAGAAATGGCTGCCATCTCACCTTGCTGAAGCGGTTAGTGCTAATTACGCCTACTTCGTCGCCACTTTTTTTTCGGGTCAGCGGCCCACAAACTGGACTAAAAACAAAAGAATTACCGAATCGAAAAACAGCAACGTATTCGATTCCTTCAACCGCTACATGGAGGAGCCAGGTAAAGAAAAATCAGCAGCCTATTACGACCTCATCACCCAAAATATCCGCATCACACGCAACCTGAACAACATACACCTGGAGCAGGACGAAAAGAAACAAACAACTGAAGTGCCGACGCCGGAACAGCAAGGCAGGATAAATGAGTGTATGACGTGGTATAACAGGATAATGTACCTGCTGCCGCTTCTGAATGCCAGCTTACAACCTAGGATCATTGACGACAGCGCTTTACCAACCTCATCCTTCCGCCTAAACGATGCGCAGACGATCTCTGTGGAGAAAATAATTATAGAACTGAAGGCTATGCACGAGGATTTGGAAAAGATATTGGGGGTGCCGGCAAAATGACCTGTGGTGTCCGGAGTAAAAGTAAGCATGTAGTGAAAGCTATACTATGCACAGCATAGTTTTGTGCATTTGTTAAAAGAGGCTTTCGTTCATAAGTGTCCCGAACCTTCGATTCCTTAGGCATCGTTACATGGTCATGCCCTTGAAAGGGCGAAATCTAATAGCGATGGGCATCGCCCATCGAACGAGCAATGGACAAAGTCTCGCCAATATGCTCTCGAGTTGTCCCACACCTTTTTCTGGTGTGGGACAACTACACGCAACACCTGCACGCGCACTTCAAGCCCTGAAAGGGCGTAATCTAATAGCGATGGGCATCGCCCATCGAACGAGCAATGGGCAAAGTCCCGCCAATATGCTCGCGAGTTGTCCCACACCTTTTTCTGGTGTGGGACAACTACACGCAACACCTGCACGCGCACTTCAAGCCCTGAAAGGGCGTAATCTAACAGCGATGGGCATCGCCCATCGAACGAGCAATGGGCAAAGTCCCGCCAATATGCTCTCGAGTTGTCCCACACCTTTTTCTGGTGTGGGACAACTACACGCAACACCTGCACGCGTACTTCAAGCCCTTGAAAGGGCGTAATCTAATAGCGATGGGCATCGCCCATCGAACGAGCAATGGACAAAGT
>JABDBX010000037.1 GCA_013288445.1 Bacteroidota bacterium | reverse complement strand
TTTCTTTATGTTACGACCTATTTTAGCCGCTCTTTTCTTCAGAATAAAACTGCCGAAGCCGCGCACATATACCGGTTCGCCTTCTACCAGCGAAATTTTCACTTCCTTAAAGAAGGTTTCCAGCGCTACGAGGATATCCACTTTTGGTATTCCTGTTTTTTCAGCAATACTGCCAACTACATCTGCCTTTCTCATAGTTTGGTATGAATTAAAAAATTAAAAAATAGTGATGGAGGGGAATTCAAAAACTTTATTGACTCTTTAAAACCAATAATCAGACCATATTTTAAATATTGTACTAATTTTAATTGTTAACGATGAACTTAGCCTTTAAAAGTCATAAGATTTTTCATCTAAGTACCTTATTATCAATACTTAGTGAATAATTTACCATACATCTGATTTGCCAATACAGAACTAATAATTTTAGATGTTGACCTTTGGAATATGTAAATAACACGAAATGTGGGGAATGTAGTGTGGAATAATTTCCACACTTCTTAATCAATGAGATACAATTGTGTAGAAAAAATAAAGCATTGTGGTGCATTTTTCATTCACATGTTTCATGTTTTGTAGCTCGCTGTAGGCTACTTTTGTGCAAAATATCCTTTTTGTGGATCAAAAAAAGAAGAGGGCTGTTGCCATTTGGCTGGTTGCCGGGGTAGTAATGATCATTGTACAAACATTGCTGGGCGGTGTTACCCGCCTAACCGGCTCTGGGCTATCCATCACAAAATGGAATCCGCTGTTTGGCATATTGCCACCATTGAATGCAAAACAATGGAATGAAGCGTTTGAAGGGTATAAGCAAATAGGCCAGTTCAAATACCTGAACAGCGACTACACACTTGCCGATTTTAAATCCATCTTTTTCTGGGAATGGCTGCACCGGTTCTGGGCACGGATGCTGGGCATTGTGTTTGCCGTAGGCTTTGTTTATTTTTTAATAAAGCAATATTTCGACAAGCAAATGATAAAGCCTTTCATCATCCTTTTCTTACTTGGCGGGCTGCAGGGGTTAATAGGGTGGGTGATGGTAGCGAGCGGCTTAAACGACTCTCATCTTTACGTTGACCATATAAAACTGGCGCTTCATTTTGTTTCGGCCATGATCCTGGCGTGCTATACCTTGTGGTTTGCACTGCGGTTGCTGATACCGGAAGAAAAAAGGAACCCTGATAAAAAACTATATGGATTCACCGCAATTATAGTTGTTTTATTGTTTGTTCAACTCACCTATGGCGCGTTCATGGCCGGCCTGAAGGCGGCGATGGCCGCCCCCACCTGGCCCACCATCAATGGCATGTGGATACCCGACGGCCTGATGGCCCGCAGCTTTGTAAGTGATAAAATAAACGTTCATTTTATACACCGGAGCATGGCTTACGTCCTGCTTACGTTGCTTATATTTTGGTTCGTATCTGCCACACGCTCGTCCAAACATTCCGGGACAGGTATTTTAAGCACCACAAAATGGTGGCCTCTTGCATTGGTTTGCCTCCAGGTAACGCTGGGTGTTATTACTGTGCTTTGCGCCCCAATGATAGCGCCCGGCAAATTCGGTACGTTTGAAGTGCTGGCGGAGTTGCACCAGCTGGTAGCCATGTTTCTTCTGATGTCGCTGGTGGTGAATTTGTATGTAGTGAAGAGGAAGCCCAATTGGCAGCAATAGTGCATTTGTGGTTATTGTCAATAGCGAGTTGTTGCCCCGATAAATCGGGGCAATGTGCAACATGCACTGTTGTGCTACAAAGCTTAAACGCCTGACGGCGTAGACTTTGGTTTGTAGAAGTCTATTTTATATGTCGTTTAGTATTGCAACACTTACACGCTCAATGGCGACATTCATGGTTTCCATAATTTACTTTTACCTTCGGTTTTAGTGAACCCCATCGGGGTCTAAGCTTTGTAGAAATTACATTGCTAATTTGTTAGCCCCGATTTATCGGGGCAACTATGCGTAAAATGGAAAATTGTCTATAATTTGTTGCCAAAAAAAATTTATGCCTAATACTTATACCCAACTTTATATACATTGTGTATTCGCAGTAAAGTACCGAATGGCAATGCTAAATGACGAGTGGGACGAGCGGCTGCGTTTGTATATTTCAGCGATTGTGCAAAATCACGGGCACAAAATGCTTGCAATTAATAACATGCCAGACCATCTTCATTTCTTTGTTGGACTGAATCCCAATCAATCCATTTCAGACATGTTGCGAATTGTAAAAAGTGAATCTTCTGGATGGATCAACAAAGAGAAGTTTGTAAAGAATAAATTCAATTGGCAGGATGGCTATGGTGCATTCAGCCATTCTGTTTCGCAGGTGAATAGCGTAGTGCAATATATTCATAACCAGCAGGAGCATCATTGTAAGCACACATTTCTGGAGGAATACCAGAAAATGTTAAAGGATTTTCAAGTTGATTATGATGAACGGTACATTTTCAAATTACCAATCGAGTAATCGCGAATAGTCAGCCCGACAAATCGGGCCAATAACAAGGGGCATGAATTGGCTACAAAGCTTAAACGCCTAACGGCGTTATTATCTGTACCGGAAAAAATCAGTAAAAAACTGATCCCGGCATCCCGTTCTTCAATAACCCCGCCTGTGTGGCTTTTTCAAAAAGGGTGGTGATGGCTTTTGTTCCGGTAGGTCCCAGGTCGTTGGAGTATTCGTTTACATACAGTTGAATGTGCTTGCGCATCACCTCTTCTTCCATTTCCTGTGCATTGGCGGTAACAAATGGCGCTAATTCGGGGTAGTGCGCCCATGAATAGGCGATACTCTCTTTAATGATCTTGTCGACTGCGGCACAAAGCGATTTGTCAAAACTGCGGCGCATCACGATACCGCCGAGCGGTATAGGGGCGTTCATTGTATTTTCCCACCAGTCACCGAGATCCATGAGCTTGGTCAGGCCCTTCTTTTGATAGGTGAAACGCCCTTCGTGTATGATCAGCCCGGCGTCAAAGTTGCCATTTATCACAGCCCCTTCAATCTCGTTAAATACCAACTCGGTCTTGTTTTTAGCCTGCGGAAAAGCGAGCGAAAGCAGCAAATTGGCCGTGGTGTTGAACCCTGGAATGGCTATCTTAAAATCATGTATATCGTTAAGGTCAAGCGGTTTCTTTGATACCAGCAGCGGCCCAACTCCCTCGCCAAGTGCGCTACCGCTGTGCAGCAGCGCATATCGGTTCACTGCGTGCAAAAAAGTGTTGTAGCTCAGTTTGGTAATGTCTAGTTTGCCTTGCTCCGCCCATAAATTAAGGGTTTCCACGTCTTCCATTACATAGTCGAAGGAGAGGCCCATAGTGTCGATTTTGCTATTGACCATGGCATCGAAAATAAAAGTATCGTTGGGGCAGGGACTAAATCCGAGGGTAAGCTTCATGCTGCAAAATTAGTGCATAGTTGGCAGTAGATAGTCTTTAGTAGATAGTAGTTAGTCGAAAGTCCTTAGCAGAAAGCAGCTTTTTATTTCAGGAGGCACAAACTGTCAACTTTTTTCAGGACGATACAGACGATACAATCAGTTAAATCAAATAAATCAGCTAAATCAACGGTTCAGACAATTTACAACGACTCCACAAAGCCCACCAGCCAGTTGTTCAGGTTAATGATCGCTTCCTTCATTCGCCATTGTTCTTTATCGCGTGGCGTCACATAATTGGAGATAGCCCTCACCTGGGCAAAGGGCACATTTTCCATGAGGCATACATAGTGCAGGGCTGCGCCTTCCATACTCTCTACTGTACAGCCGTATTTCGCCGCCCTCATTGCTATAGTTCGTTCGCTGCCGCTAACAGTATTTACTGTAAGGCCCGAAGCCTGTGGCAAGGCTATTTTGCCGTGAACAGGCAATAATGGGGTAAGCAATCGCCCTTCCGTATATGGTTCGGTATTTTTTCCTAGAAGCCCTATTTCAAAAATATCCATGTACTGGTCATGATCTTCAGCGCCGAGGTCGGCATAAAGATCACTGGTGATAAATAGCAAAGAACCCAATGAAATATTCTTGTCGAAGCTACCACCCACACCTGCCTGCAACACCAGGTCATACATATTTGCCTGTAGCTGTTTAGTAAGGCTATAGGCGGTGGCGGTCATACCCACACCGGTTATCAGCACATCGACCACCAGCCGCTGCGAGCGGGAAAAATTGTTCACCTGGGAGTTATACAAGTGTTTTGTCAAGGGTGCTATCTCGCTGGCCGTGGCCGCAACTACAAGCAGGTTCATATTGCAATTAAGCACTTTTTTGTGAAACCGCATACTAATCGAAAGGAACGATGACAAAATAACTTCCACAATTAGGCTTGTTCTTTCCCATTTTTTCTGCGTTTCAAAATCTTTAAATATTGGGGGATATTGGCAGCTTTTGCGCCTTGAAAAAAAGAAAAATAACCGCGCCTAAGTTGTGAAACTTATTTCGTCAACGTTCCTTAAATTTGCACTTAAATTAGAAAAATGGTTCACCTGACACGTGTAGAGCATTTTAATGCAGCGCACAAATTAGTAAATGCAAGCTGGAGCGATGAAGAGAATAAAGCCGTATTTGGAAAGTGCGCCAATGAGAACTGGCACGGGCACAACTATGAGCTTCATGTAACCATAAAGGGCGAGCCGCACCCGGAAACGGGTTTCATATACAATGCCAAAACCCTTGGCGACCTGATAAAGGACGTGATCGTGGAAAAAGTGGATCACCGCAACCTGAACCTTGATGTGGACTTTATGAAGGGCAAATTTACCAGCGCTGAAAACTTTGCAATGGGTATATGGAATGAGCTAAAGCCCCACATAGAAAAAGGAAACGTGCAACTGCACTGCATAAAGCTGGTGGAAACGCCTAAGATATACGTGGAATACTTCGGATAATTAAATTCAATGGCCGCATTGCTAATAACTTATCTTACCGCAGGATTTTAGGGCTAATATTGTTTTCTAAATAATACACTTTGGCATACCATAAAAAAGAGTTTTACGACGAAGAAACCACTAACGGCCTTAAAGACAACTATAAGGCTATACTGGAATCAATAGGCGAAGACCCGGAGCGGGAAGGCCTGCTAAAGACCCCGGAGCGGGTGGCCAAAGCCATGCAGTTCATTACCCAGGGGTATAGCATGAACGCCGCCGACATTCTTAATTCTGCCAAATTCCATGAGCCTTATAGCGAAATGGTACTGGTGAAGAACATAGAACTTTACTCCCTGTGTGAGCACCATATGCTGCCTTTTTTTGGTAAAGCCCACATAGCTTATATACCCAATGGCGTTATTACCGGCCTTAGCAAAATAGCCCATGTGGTTGAGTGTTTTTCCCGTCGGCTGCAGGTGCAGGAGCGCATGACCCACCAGATACTGGAAGTGATACAGGATACCCTAAACCCGCTGGGCGTAGGCGTGGTTATCGAGGCCCAACACCTATGCATGATGATGCGCGGCGTGCAGAAGCAAAACAGCGTTACCACTACATCGGCCTTCAGCGGCCAGTTTATGAAAAATGAGACCCGCTCAGAGTTCTTAAAGCTTATCTCCCACGACCTGTCGTAGCTGAATATCCAATACGACTTAGATTTTAAAACTACACAGAAGCTCAATAGAAATAATGTCATGGTGAGCCCCGCCGAACCATGACATGGTGAGCATATATTCTAAGCTAAATCAAGGGACTTCAGTCGATAGGCATAACAGCTTGCGCCTTCGGCACTACACCATCAGCCTCCGTTACTCGGTCAACGCATCTATCTTATCAACGTCAGGTTTCCATGTTTTTCAAATACATGGCCTGTGCTTGTTACAGCCCCAACCTCATACACATATACGCCAAACGGCTGCGGCGTACCATTGTAAGTGCCATCCCAGCCTGCATCAATATCCGTGGTCTCAAACACCTTCACACCCCATCTATCAAATACGCGGAAATATTGCAGCGATGCCAGTCCGTATTTTATGATCTTGAACGTGCCATTCGGCGTGCCGCTGCCGGGCGTAAATGCATTGGGCAATGCCAGTATTGTTTCCGTACTTACATAGATGTTTATGGAGTCTTCTGCTGTGCAGCCCCAACTTGTTTCGCCATGCACTATATACTTTGTGCTGAACTCAGGGGCAGCAACCGGGTTAGAGATATAGGCATTGCTCAGGCCAGATGGCGGGAACCACGTAAATGAGGTACAATTGGTCTGCGGGCTTAGCTGGTAGGTCTGGCCAGGATAAAGCGTTACAGAATCACCAAGGTACAGCAGCGCACCGGCATAAACCCTTACAGATACCTCTGCGGTATCCATACAGCCAAACTGGTTGGTGACCACTACCGTGTAGTGCATATCATTTTCAGGCCGGGTTATTACGGATGCCCCCACGGTATCGCTCAGGTAAAGCCCCGGGTACCAATGGTAATACGCAATTGGGTCTGTATCAACCGCCGTTAGCACAGCAGTGTCATGCGGACATGCAAATATATCACCGTTAACGGTTACCGTTGGCGACGGGTTCACCGTTATCTTCATTGAGTCTATAGCGCTGGTACAAGTGTTGTGGGTCTGCGTCATGTAGAACCACATCACTGTATCCCGATCAGTTGGAGGAACGGGAGGGGTGAGCGAGCCTCCCGTTGGTACGTTGGTAGCATACCACAATACGCTGTCGCCCATAGCCTGCAGAGGTGGCGCGGGATGGTTCTGGCAATACGAGAGCCAGGGCGCGACCGCAGTTGGTGGCGTAGGGCGGATGGTAACGGTATCATTAATAGTGGCATAGCAGCCCGATAGGTAGGCAGTAACCTGGTAAACGCCGCTATATTCCATAAGCGTGGGTGCCCGGAATGGATTTTGAAGAGAAGAGCTGAACGTATAAGGCCCAGACCACACAAAGGTAGCCCCCGGACCACTTACCGCCTGAAGAAAGAGCGTATCCCCCACCCCGCTGCACACAGGGCTATTGCTTGTGGCTATAAGCGCCGGCCTCGGCGTGATGACCACATTTATCTCCGTAGCCGAAGCACAGGGACCGAGCGTTGCGGTAATCGTGTAGATACCTACAGATGAAAGCGTGGTATTAGGAATAACAGGATTTTCGTCCGTTGACGTAAACGCAGGCGGGCCACCCCACAGATAGGTTACACCGGCAGTAGCATCCGTTGCAAAAAGCTTCAGCGTATCCCCCTTGCAAATACTAAGACCGGGTGGGCCGGGCGAATTAGTGCTGGCTACCGGAGTTACAGGTGTAGAATCAATAACAACCGTTAAACTCGCCGTATCAGAAAAACAACCCGCCAGCGCTTCACTCACCCTATAAGTACCTCCCGCTGCAAGTGTGGCTAGCGTAATGGAAGGATTTTGCAAAGCAGACACAAAAGAATTAGGCCCGCTCCAGGTATAGACGCCGCCTGATGGCGCAAAGAGGCAATTGAGCAACAGGGTATTGCCGGAGCAAATGGGGCCATTGCTGCCTATACCGCTAAGCGCAGGCGTAGGCTTTACAAGCACGGGAGTGGTAGAATAACTGGAGCAAGTGCCCAGAGTAACCGTCACAGTATAAATGCCGGATGCAGCAGCCGGAGCGCCAACTATAAACGGGTTCTGAAGCGGAGATGAGAACCCTAATGGCCCCGACCAGGAATACGTAATGCCAGCTGTAGGCGATGTTGCAGTAAAAGACAAAGTGCCGCCCGAACATATAGGGCCGTTGTTGGTGATGAATGTAGGTATAACAGGCGTGGAATCGACAACTACAGATTCCGTTGCCATAGGCGATACACAGCCCGCAAGGGTTGCAACTACAGAATAAGTGCCGGTTGCCGCCAGGGTTGCCGGAACAATAACCGGATTTTCCAGTGTGGAAGTAAAAGAGTTGGGGCCTGCCCAGCTATACGTACATCCTGGCAAGTCCGTTGCGGTAAGAGACAGCGCATTGCCTGAACATAGCGGGGCAAGGCTGGTGAGTACCGGCAAGGTAGGCTGCGGCTTTATAACCACAGTCAATGTATCAGAGGAAGAACAAATTCCCAGCGTAGCCGTAACCGTATAAACGCCCGAACCCGCCACAGTTATTGCAGCAATACTCGGGTTTTGCAATACTGATGTAAATGATGGTGGCCCCGCCCAGCTATAAGTAACTCCCAAAGTGCCATCGGCCGATGTAAGCAACAAAGTTGTACCTGCACATATAGGTGCATTACTGCCCAGGGTGGGCTGTACGGGCGTAGAGTCAACCACTACAGCCTCCGTAGCTACAGGAGATACACAAGTGCCAAAAGTAGCTGTTACAGAATACGTACCGGTTGTCGGCACAGTTGCCGGTGTGATAATAGGATTTTCCAAAGTGGAACTGAATGCGTTTGGCCCGGTCCAGCTATAGGTGCAGCCGGTAACAGCATCGGTAGCTGTAAGATCAAGTGGATTCCCCGAACATATCGGCGAGCCACTACCCAACACCGGTGCAGGCGGCAACGGATTGACCACCACCGTAAGCGTATCGCTCGATGAGCATGTGCCCAAGGTAACGGTCACTGTATAAACACCGGACGCAGCCACCGTAGCGGCACCGATAGTGGGGTCTTGCAACGTAGAAATAAACGAACCCGGGCCTCCCCAGCTATAGCTCACGCCCGGAGTTCCATCGCTTGCTGTGAGCATCAGGGTACTGCCAGTGCAAATGGGCCCATTACTCCCTGGCGCTGGCTGGGCCGGTGTAGAGTCTATGACCACATGCACCGTATTACTATCCCGGCAACCGTTCAGGGTGGTATATACCTTGTACGTGCCAGAATCTTTAACAGGGGCTCCCGTTATTGTTGGATTCTGAACGCCCGATGAAAACCCATTTGGCCCTGTCCAGCTAAAGATTTCGCCCACAGAGTCGGGTGTAGCCGTGAGCGAAAATGTATTGCCCGAGCATATGGGTGCGCTGGTGCCTGCGGTAACTACCGGGTAGAAAGCCAGCACCACATGCACACTTGCCGAATCATGTATTCCGCCTATAGTTTTCACCACATGGTATATACCCGTGTCGCCGGGCGAGATCACCGCAATGGTAGGGTTTTGCTTGGTGCTGGTAAACCCTGTAGGGCCATACCAATAATAAGTGGCGCCAACAGAGTCCCCTCCATGTGCCGATAGTTTCAGGGTATCTCCCGGGCACGGGCCATTGCTTTGGGCAAAGAAGCACGGGGTCACGTATAGTATCAGGGTCTTGGTTGCACAATCCCCCATCCTGCTGTTAGTGCCTGTTATGGTATAGGTAACGGGACTGGTAAGGCTACCGATATTTATGATATTGGATGTGCCTGTTGTGGTAGCAAGACCTGTAGCCGGGCTCCAGTTCCAGTCACTCCATGTCCAGGCTTTATCTGTGCCGAAAAGAATATTCACCGGCACAGTGGTACCAGCTGAGCATCCGGATATTGTATCTATTGAATCAACGACCGTACCCGCAACTGAGATCATCGGGTCGGGAAATGCCTCATCAACACCAAATGTATCGTCAAACACCCAGGCATAGGAGATAACTGCGCTATCCAGTGCAGGGACAGTGCCAATATCATAAATAAGCCCATAGGCAATGTCCATATTCGTAGTAGTGGTTCCCAGCGTGTACCAGGTGCTTACAAGACCTGTGGACGTACCTGCGTACACAAGGTCTAAATTATTTCCCGCCACAGTAGTAGGTGGCCATGCAGAGTAGATGTAAGCCTTTGCCCGGCAGTCTTTAGTGGCCAGTGCAGAAAAAACAAGGTTAGTATCCACAGAGTGGGCACACACCATTACCCTGTGGTCAATATCGTTTTGGTAAACGATATGGTTCGTTGTAGGAAAGCCAGTCCCGCCCACCACCGTTTCGTCATTATCGGGGTCGCCGGTGGCTAAGTAATACAGGCCGGTGATAGCGGTTGCCGTAGTGTTTTTGAATACAGTAGTCACAACAGCCCACGAAGCCAATGTATCCACACGTGTTGTTTGCCTTATAATGAGGCCCCCACCTGTGCTTGCAGAGCCAAGCCAGGTACCGGTGCAAATACCGCCAGAATTGGTATAGCCTACATTAGTACCGGTAAGCGTTCCGCCTGCAGCATTATAAAACCCGCTTGGGGCATCTGTATAAAATGCATCGCTCCTTACACCACCCACCTGCATAGACCAGCCAAGAAACGGGATACCTGGCAGAAAATAAGATCCGTAATACTGGCCTGTGGCCCAACCGTCATGCCCCTTGTCGTATGAAAAATCCAAACCATTGCCAGTTGCAGCAGCGCCAGTTAAGGGATCGGGGTAGCTACTGATGGCACTCCCGGTATGTGTGTGATAGCCAGCGGGCACATTTACCGTATTGCCCCAGCAACCATTCGGAGCCACGCCAACTTCCAGAAACTGCCCTTGTAAAAAAGTATTGTCACCTACCAATTGCGCACAAGCAGGCTTGCAATTAAATAGAATAAAACCAATAAGAAGCAATAGAATATAGCGATACTTCATACTCCCGGATTATAATAGTTAGCCAAAATAGAAAAAAATCCCACATAAAAGCCTAAATATTTCATTTAATGAAACATTTATTCAATTATGAAAAGTAGTGATAATTAGCCAAAACCCACAGACGCCTAACAATATAGACGTAAATCCGGGAGTAACTGTTGGTTCAATTAAAAAAAATAATTCTTATCGGAGCAAGGCACAAAAGTAAAAGCCCCGCATTAGCGGGGCTCTTACTTTTTTTTATTAATATGACTGTGCTTTTCGCATCGATGGGCGATACCCATAGCTATTAGACTACACCCTTTCAGGGCTACTCGCAT
The DNA here is from genome assembly GCA_013288445.1 of Bacteroidota bacterium. GTDB lineage: Bacteria > Bacteroidota > Bacteroidia > Chitinophagales > Chitinophagaceae > Nemorincola. The sequence goes on along the minus strand of JABDBX010000037.1, from coordinate 13,158 downwards.
TGTGCGGAATACCTATAACATTGTGGGTATCGCTCTCCGCTCTGTTTCTCCGCTCTCATATTGCTCTCGCCTTACGCGTCTGCCTTCATCATCTTCTGCGTTTTCTTCCTGTCTTCCTCGTTCAGCGCTATTTTACGCAGGCGTATATTTTTTGGTGTTACTTCTATACACTCATCCTGCTGTATGTACTCCATACACTCTTCCAGCGTAAAGTCGATCTTTGGTGTTATCCTCGATGTATCGTCTGTTCCGCTTGAGCGCATATTGGTGAGTTTCTTGGTTTCTGCTGTATTCACCACCAGGTCTCCTGGTTTGATGTGTTCACCTATTATCTGGCCCTCATACAGTTCCTGTCCCGGATCTATAAAGAAAGAACCCCTGTCTTGCAGTTTATCAATAGAGTAGGCTGTTGCCTTACCCGCGCTTTTTGCTATCAGTACACCGTTGTTACGGCCAGGTATAAATCCTTTCCATGGTTTGTATTCGCTGAAGCGGTGCGCCATTACTGCCTCACCCTGGGTGCCGGTAAGCATCTGCGAGCGCAGGCCTATCAACCCGCGTGAAGGCATATCGAACTCCAGGTGCTGCATCTGGCCCTTGGTTTCCATTATCAGCATTTCGCCCTTGCGCTGCGTTACCAGGTCTATCACCTTACCGCTGAAGTCCGCAGGTACATCTACCACCAGCACTTCATAAGGCTCGCATTTTTTGCCATTTATTTCCTTGGTTATTACCTGTGGCTGCCCTACAGTAAGCTCATATCCTTCGCGGCGCATGGTTTCTACCAATACACTCAGGTGAAGGATACCACGGCCGTAAACCATGAATTTGTCGGCGTCATCTGTTTCCTGCACACGCAACGCCAGGTTCTTTTCCAGTTCCTTCATCAGGCGGTCGCGCAGGTGACGGCTGGTAACAAACTTACCTTCTTTTCCAAAGAATGGCGAGTTGTTGATACTGAACTGCATGTTCATGGTAGGCTCGTCAATAGGTATGATCTCTACAGCTTCCGGATTTTCGAAATCTGCAATGGTCTCACCTATCTGGAAACCCTCAATGCCCACAACAGCGCATATATCGCCGCATTGCACTTCGGTTACTTTTTTCTTGCCCATGTCCACAAACACATACAGTTCCTTCACCTTGCTACGCTGCATGGTACCATCTATCTTGCACAGCATTATCTGCTGGCCTTCCTTAATGGTGCCGCGTGTGATCTTGCCAATAGCTATACGGCCAAGGAATGAAGAATAATCGAGCGAAGTGATCTGTAACTGCAGCGGGCCTTCTACAACCGTTGGCGCAGGTACTTTCTCCAATATGGTATCCAGCAGCACGGTAATATCCGTTGTTGGCTCCAGCGTGGTATTGAACCAGCCTTGCTTAGATGAACCATATATGGTTGGGAAGTTCAGTTGTTCTTCGGTAGCATCGAGCTGGAAGAAAAGCTCGAATACAGCATCATGCACCTCATCAGGACGGCAGTTTGGCTTATCCACCTTGTTTATCACCACTATAGGGTGCAGGTTCAGGTTTAGCGCCTTTTGCAGCACAAAACGCGTTTGTGGCATAGGGCCTTCAAATGCATCCACCAGCAGCAATACGCCGTCGGCCATCTTCAGCACGCGCTCCACTTCACCGCCAAAGTCGGCGTGACCCGGCGTGTCAATTACATTTATTTTTACGCCCTTGTAGGTTACAGAAACGTTCTTGGCAAGAATGGTGATACCACGTTCCCGTTCCAGGTCGTTGCTGTCCATTATCAGGTCGCCTGTTTCCTGGTTGTCCCTGAAGACGTTGGTTGTGTGTAGAATTTTGTCAACCAGTGTAGTTTTCCCGTGGTCAACGTGCGCAATAATGGCAATGTTACGAATATCCATAAATTTGTTATCTTTACCTTTTATCATCCACGGCTCACACCGCAGCATCTCTTTTTCCACCCTTTTCGGGGTATTTGTTATTTATATTTTTCTTCTGCTTTTCCTGCCAAAAATTACCCTTCCAGACATGAAAATCAGGAAGGGCCCTTTAATTCAGGGCGCGAAGGTACGGAAATAAACCCTCCTAAAAGCCAGCCAAAGGTTAATTCATTATAACTATTAATAAAACTTTATGAAATACGGATTATAACGGGTGCCTTCCGGTTTGGCTGCGCAACACACTACTCTCCTCCTTTTTTCAAGGAGGAGTACCCGAAGGGGGAGGTGGTTAATTCTTTTTTTCAAAGAGGGGGCCGACTGGATGAGGCGAATGCCGAATACAGTCAGGGGTGATCGGCTCGCGCATATGAGGTAACACGTATTTCCTACCAGGCGAGAGCCGATCACCCCAGCCAATCGCGGGCTCCTGGCATCCCCTCTTTGGAAAAAAAGAGGGGAGTTTTTTCCCTTCGGGAAATTTTTTTAGGCAACACCTACTTGTGTTTGGCTGCGCAACACACTCCCCTCTTTCCTTCAAAGAGGGGACGACTGGATGAGGCGAATGCCGAATACAGTCAGGGGTGATAGGCTCGCTCATATGAGATAACACCCGTTTCCTGCCAGGCGCGAGCCATCACCCCAGCCAGTCGCGGGCTCCTGCCATCCCCTCTTTGAAAAAAAGAGGGGAGTTTCCATGTTGCCCTAAAATTGCCGCAATGCGGCGATTTGCAACTCCCCTCTTTCCTTCAAAGAGGGGATGCTAAAAACAAGCAGCAAAGCTGTTGTTTTTAGCTGGGGTGATCGGCTCGCGCTATGCCGGAAATTATTAGATTTGAGAAACATTCGGATATGGAAAATAAAAAACTCCATTCACTAACAGCGCTCAAAGAAAAGCGCACAGCCCTGAGAAACAACCTCACTCCTGCCGAAGCGAAGCTATGGGCGTCACTTAAAAACGCCCAATTGCAGAACCGCAAATTTATCAGGCAGCACAGCATAGAAAACTATATCGTAGATTTCTACTGCCCGGCCGAAAAACTAATTGTTGAGCTCGATGGCCAGGTTCATTTTAATCCCGGCGCGGCCGAATACGATGCCGCACGAACAGCGCGACTAAATGAATTAAGTTTCACCGTTGTGCGCTTTGAAAATAAATTGGTATTCCAGGATCTTCCCGGTGTGCTAAAAGAAATCGAATCTAATTTTAAAGGAGAAAAATAGCCACTTGCCCACCGACTCCGCTGGCGCAGGTCTGTAGCATAGCCACAGTCGCTGCCGACCTGTGTCTGCTCAAATGAGCCAGTTTATAACTGTCGGCTGCGCGGGGCGGTAAACATGCTACCAGCCCACCGCGCATACCCAAAAAACAATCAGCTTCACCAACGGTTCAGAATGTGAATATCTTATCCGCCACAACACAATATCCGGCACAAATTTTGCAAGTAATAAGGCCTGCCTAACTTTTTTGGCTTAAGTGAACTTTGCGACTCTTTGCGCTGCCTTTGCGCACTCTGCGTGAAATTTTGCTCACCCCTTTGTCCGCCATAGCTAAATTCAGCAAAGGCGGAACACCCCCCCCAAAACGGGGTCACCAATGGGGTGACCCAAAAAACCATCGTCCGCTACAATGTCCAACAGGCATATCATAGAATAAACATAATAATATGAGTTATCCACAATTAAATTTTTTTCGGCGGGGTGCGGGGCCTTTCGGTGAAGGACGAAATGGGTTACGAGGGCAAACAATATTTTGCATAAAATTTCAATATGAATTACCTCGCACGAGCGATGTTGGTCAGAAGGTAAGACCAACATCGGCCGGCGGTGGCGGCGAGACGGCCTAACTGAATTCTACTTGGTTTTTCTATCCTTGGCACCGGGCTTTTTGTGCTTGCTTATAAGCTCAGCCACAGCAGAGCGCAGCAGGAACTCGGGGTTAAGGTCAGTAAACATCTTCACCCTTGTTGGCGACATCTTAATGGCTTTCTCTAATTGCAGCAAGCCCTCTTTTGCCTTACCCAACTCGAACAAGGCTGCGGCATGGTAGTAGTAGAAATCGCCTTTATCGCCGCAATGGTCGCGGGCCACTTCTATTTGGGTAATGGCTTCTTCGAAGTAGCCGGTTATGTACAGGCCGCGAATAAGTGCCACCCAGGTAGTTTTGTTGCCTGGCTTCAGGCGCACCGCATTAAGGTAGCATACAAGGGCCTCGCTCTTTACGTCCATCTCCATAAGGCAATTGCCTATGGCCATGCAGTAAGAGGCGTTTTCCTTGTCTAAGTGCAAGGCTACGGAGAAAGATTTTACGGCCTTCTCCCACTGCTTTTCGCGGGCGTAGGTCTCGCCTATTTTATAGAATATGCCGTCGTCTTGCGGACTTAGCTGCGATGCCTGGCGGTAAAACTGGCGCGCCTGTGCAAAGTCTTTCCTCTTCTCCCAGCAATAGCCCATGGCTTCAAATATCACGTCCTCCGGCTTGGCTATCTCTATGTGTTTTTCCAGCACTTCAAGGGCCTTCTCGTACCATTTCAGGCGCATATAGGCATCGGCCATATTGCGGTAGGCAAATTCAAATTTCTCGTCAATGGCTACACAATATTCATAAGCGTCTATGCACTTTTCATACAGTTTCAATCCCTGGTATGCGGCGCCCAGGTTGAACCAGGCAAGCGCATTGTAAGGGTCGTCATCCGTAAGCTGGATGTGCATGGTCACGCTTTCTTCCAGCCGCCCGGTAAACTCAGCCCAGAAGCATATTTTCTGCAGGGCTTCCTCATTGCGGCGGTCTATTTTTATTACCCTTTTCAGTGTATCAAAAACGGCGTCGAACTCTTCGCTTTCGTCATACACATCAGAAAGCTCCAGCAGTATCTCCGTCTTTTCCTTGCCGTGGTATTGCTGTGTTTTCTGCTCCAGCCACAGGGCAGCCTGGTCGTATTTGAACTGGGCAAGCAATATATCAGAACGGAGTAGTACTGCATCAAGGTTACCATTGTCGTACTGCTCCATCTCGTCAAGCGTTTTCAGCGCCTGGCCATATTTCTGGGCTTGTGTAAGTATCTCGGCTTTGAGCAATAATATGGAGGCCGAGAATGGATAATATGTTTTGGCTATGTCGCAAGCCAGCATTGCCTGCTCTTCATTACTATTCTGGAAATAATATTCTATAACCCTTTCAAATTCCTCTTCACTCAAAATACTTGCCGACTCACCTTTCTTCACTTCTTCATACCGGCTAAGGGTTTCGTCTAACGGTCCCCATTCCTCGTCATCAAAATCGTCTTCAAACATATGCACGTGGTTTACATCAAAGTTAATGAAAAATACATGCCAAAGTTATCCGGTTTGTTACGGCATTGTAAAAATGCACACGTTATTAACATTTTGAGCTTGGGCCCCGATTTTGCGACACCTCTTTCGGGTATCGCGCAGCGTGTATCTTGAAGAAGGCGATCACTTATTTGCCGCATTTATACCCTTATGATAAGTGATATAAGAGGCGGCCAAAAGGACTAAGAATACAAGCGGGCCAACGCGGTTTGCAACAGGGTCGCCACTTGCGGTGTGGGCAATAAATGCACTGATAAAAACAATTGTAAAACCGCTATAGACCCATTCTTTCAGCCTCGCCGGTACAGGTATGAGCAGGAGGGCCGCACCAATAAACTTGGCTATAGCAAGTTCAACCCTAAAATAGCCCGGGTAGCCGAGATGGGTAAACCCTTGCTGTACGGCGTCGCTCGTCAGGTACGCATACCCCGAAAAAGTCATCATCAATGCTACAATTGCTGTTGCGATCCAATAAGTAATTTTTACTGCTTTCATTTTATTTTTTTGCAAACATACCTACATTTGGTATCCAAAAGATACTACTATCCCAAAGGATACCAGTTTCCTTCGGAATAGTATCAGTAAAATCCCTAGAAATGACCGAAAAGAACATTCACAGCAAGGAAGGATGCAATGCCAGTGTTGCTGCGGTAAAGGATGCGCTTTATGTGCTCAATGGCAAGTGGAAATTGCCGTTGATAATAGCGCTTACAAATGGCCCAATGCGCTTTAAAGACATACAAAGGGCACTTGGCGATATTACCCCAAAGGTTTTAACGAAAGACCTGAAAGAACTAGAGTTAAATGAATTTGTGGAACGGAAAGTTTTTTCAACTACACCGGTCACCGTGACGTATGAACTGACGCCGTATAGCAGATCGCTTGATAAGGTGCTTGAAGAATTGAAAAACTGGGGCTTGCAACATCGCAACCGTATTATGTCTAACAGCGGGAAAGTAAGACCAGAACAAATCTGAGTGTGCAGTTTTATTTTTACTTTTGGTTATGTTCTATTCATTCAAGGGGTTCATACCTGTGGTTCACCCATCAGCATTTGTGCATCCACTGGCTGCCGTTACCGGCAATGTAATAATTGGTAAAGATGTGTACGTAGGGCCTGGCGCAGCCATCCGCGGCGACTGGGGAGGTATTGTGATAGAAGATGGCTGCAATGTGCAGGAAAGCTGCACCATACATATGTTCCCAGGTGTTACGGTTACACTGCGGCAAGGGGCGCATATAGGGCATGGCGCCATAGTGCACGGCGCCAATGTAGGCCGCAACGTAATGGTGGGCATGAATAGCGTGCTGATGGACGAGGTGGAGGTAGGCGATGAGTGTATTATAGGCGCTATGACATTTGTTGCTGCCAAAACAATTATCCCGGCAAGGAGTTTGGTAGTGGGGAATCCGGGGAAAATAATAAAGCAGGTAAGCGATGAAATGATAGCCTGGAAAACAATGGGTACCCGCCTTTACCAGGCACTGCCACAGGATTGCCGGGATAGCCTTAGGGAATGCCTTCCGCTAAATGACATTCCAGCAGAAAGGCCCACACAGGAATCTTTGTACGAAACGTGGGAACAAATAAAAAAGGGCTGAGTGCAAGCACGACTAACACCAACGTGGCGCTAGCCGTAAAACAAATATGCCCTGCAATTGCAGGGCATATTTATGAAGTTGCAATAAACTAAATTAAGCATTAGCTTCTTCAGAGTGTACCAGCTCGTTTACGAACTTAGCAACTGCTGCAATACGTGCATGATTCAATGCGTAGTGGATAAACTTACCATCACGCTCAGTGATCACGATGTTAGCACGGCGAAGGATAGCAAGATGCTGAGATGCAACCGACTGCTCCAAACGCAACTTAACGTAAATGTCTGTAACGTTCATACGCTTGTTTTCTTCGAGCAACTTAACAATCTGCTGACGCAGTTTGTGGTTGATAGCCCTCAGTGTCATAGCTGCATTTTTTACAGCTACATAATCCAACTTGATGTGTTCGCTAGAACCTTCACTTTTCCGAATTACCAGAGTGTTTGCTGATACCGTCGTTTCCATTAATTTAAATTTTACGATGTTAATTGATTAAAAAGATTATTTCGCTTACTACCACGATATATTTTTATATGATGGGGGTGCAAACATACGCAATTAAACCGATATGAAACACAAAACATTTGAAAAAAAAGTTAACACATCGTTAAAGTATAAAAATTAAGATGGTACGGTTTCTGTAACAGATTTCATGTCAATCATTTATGAGTATAAACTTGTTTCAGATAAAGCGGTTCAGCGGCAGATAAATTTACAATGTCATTACATTTGTACTGCTGAAATGCATAAACGGCCCATGATAAAATATCCATTCTTATATTATTATCAACTTCAACATTAGCAATGCCGCGCGAATTAATAATCTCAATAGAAGCATTGCCTATACATAATGTATTTTCTTTTTTTTCTATTAGCACGGGTAATTGCTCTTCGGTAATATGCCGGGGCGCCAAAGTACATTTAAAATCATTATCGTAAATGCTAATAAAATATTCGCTTTCTCTTGCTATGAGCAATGAAACATACTGAGATGACATTCTACTACCCTGCTTATATGCTTTGTAAGCAAATAACGTAAGCCTGTCGGCAAGTAACAAAGGTTTATCGAGCGCGTAACAAAGCCCTTTAGCCGTAGCCATACCTATCCTCAATCCTGTATAGGACCCCGGCCCTGCGCAAACGGCTATACCGCTAATATCCTCAAAAGATATTTTCAACCCGGTAAGCAACTCATCGATCATGTTGTTGACCGTAGCGGCGTGATTACGGGATTCTTCATTTATAAGGGAAGCAGATAAAACGCCGTCTATGCTAATGCCTACAATTCCAGCATCAGTTGACGTATCTATGTGTAATAAGCGAACCATATACTTTGCAAATGTAAGAAGTGCCGCGCCGGAAGGAAGCATAGTAACAGATTTATTTTGTCAACGTTCCTTACGTACTTTTGCAACATGGAAAAGAAAATCATATGCACAAATAATGCACCGGCGCCCATTGGGCCCTATAATCAGGCAATACAATTTGGTAACCTATTATTCATATCCGGCCAAATACCAATTGACCCAATCAGCGGGAATCTAGTCAAGGACGATATACAATCAGAAACCAAGCAAGTAATGAAAAATCTTGAGGCTATACTCCGTGAAGCCGGAATGGACTTTACAAACGTTTTGAAAACCACCATATTTTTAATGGATATGGGGCAGTTCGCCCAAGTAAATGAAATATATGGTACTTATTTTTCGGAACAAGCGCCAGCCAGGGAAACAGTACAAGTAGCCGGCCTACCAAAGGGTGTAAATGTGGAAATAAGTATGATAGCAGGAAAATAAATTTCACTAACCAGACAAATGACCGTATCTTTGGGACAAATTACCGAAAATATGGAAGACAAGCATATAAAACCCGGGAAAATAAAGAAGTCAAGTTATGATCGCACAGAAGATGACCATGCTTACATGGTATCTGAACCAGTTATGCCATATGGTAATGCCCAACAAGATACAACAGCCTCGCGCACAATAGTGATGATGGGAATGGAAGGGAAGCGAGATTTCTCAGGAATAAAAAATGAAAGCGATTTTATAAACGTAATAAGAACCGGCATCCCCAAACAAGCCATGACCCACCTGATGGACATAGCCGATATCTCTCTTACAGAAATGGCCGCTATTATACATACCTCTGACAGAACACTAAGAAGATATACCCCCAGCCAAAAATTATCGCAAGACCAATCGGAACGAATGATTGAAATGGCGAAACTATATAGCCGGGGAGAAGAAGTGTTTGGGAAAATGGAAAAATTCAAACAATGGATGGACACCATATTACTACCGTTTGGGAATAAAAGACCCAAAGAATATTTAGATACATCGATAGGAATAGCGATGATAATGGATGAACTGGGCAGAATAGAACACGGGATATTCGCATAAGTAAAGATGATTGTTTACAGGATAAATAACTGCAAGTACATACAAGACCTTTCTGGAAAAGGGGCAGCGATGTATGGCGCCCGCTGGAACAGCAAAGACACCTATGTAGTTTACACAGCCCAAAGCAGGGCATTAGCCCTACTTGAAGCAGTAGTACATATTGGTAAAATTCCCGCCGACAATTATTGCATTGCAGCCATTGATATACCCGATAATAGCATTGAGACATACCCGGCGGAGAAATTGCCGGACGACTGGCAGGCCAGCCCGCCGCCAAATTACCTAAAAGCGATTGGCGATTATTTTATCCGATCAAACAAACATCTGGCGCTGAAAATACCTTCTGTGCTTATGATAGAAGAACATAACTATTTACTAAACCCATTTCACCCTTTGTTTGACAAAGTAAAAATCATCAGCAAACGAGCAATGCTGTTTGATGAAAGATTGTTTTAGTGGCGACCGATGATGAGGAAATTTCCAGCAGCTACTATAAAAACATAGGTGTCCCACACCCGAAAAAGGTGTGGGACACCGTACCATTCACTAAAACATTGGGCGGAAGCTCCTGTCTCTATCCTTATCCCTTCCTCTGCTCTTTTGCCCATGCGTCTTTTAGAGTAACCGTACGGTTGAAAACAAGAGTATCACGAACCTCAGTGTCCACGCAGAAATAGCCTTTACGCATAAACTGCACACGGTCTCCAGGTTGCGCATTTGCAAGCTCGGGTTCTATGTACGCCTGCGGCAAAACATGCATTGAATCGGGGTTTATATACTCCTTAAAATCTCCATCCTCATTCGATGGGTCTTCCACTCTAAACAAGCGGTCATACATCCGCACTTCGGCAGTTTTGGCATGTGGCACACTTACCCAGTGAATGGTACCCTTTACCGAGAGACCGCTGGTATCATTCCCGCTTTTGCTTTCCGGCAGGTAGGTGCACTGCACCTCAATAATATTGCCCTCATCGTCTTTTTTGCACCCTTCGCATTTAACTATGTAGGCGCTTTTTAAACGCACCATATTTCCCGGTGCGAGACGGAAGAATTTTTTAGGTGCGTTCTCCATAAAATCTTCCCGTTCTATCCATAATTCACGGCTGAACGGCACTTTGCGCGTGCCGCCATTGGGATCTTCGGGATTGTTTTCAGCGTCAAATATATCTTCCTGTCCTTCGGGATAATTAATGATAACAAGTTTCACAGGATCAAGCACCGCCATGAAGCGATTAGCTGTTTTATTCAGTATCTCACGCACACAAAACTCCAGCATACTTATATCCACGATGTTCTCACGCTTCGCTATACCTATTGTATCAGAAAACTGGCGTAGCGCCTCTGCCGGATAACCCCTACGGCGCATACCACTGATAGTGGGCATACGCGGGTCGTTCCAGCCGGAAACATGGTTCTCGTTCACTAACTGCAGCAACTTACGTTTGCTCATTACCGTATAAGTGAGATTACGGCGGGCGAATTCATATTGGTGGGAGGGGAAAATACCCAACTGCTCAATGAACCAATTATATAAGGGACGATGATGGATGAACTCCAATGTGCATATGGAATGAGTGATCTCTTCAATACTATCGCTTTGTCCGTGCGCAAAGTCGTACATGGGGTATATGCACCATTTATCGCCAGTGCGATGGTGGTGCTCATGCTTTATGCGGTACATGAGCGGATCGCGGAGCAGAAGATTGGGATGGGCCATATCTATTTTGGCACGCAGTGTTTTTTCACCATCTTTGTACTTGCCAGCCCGCATTTCTTCAAAAAGCTGTAGATTCTGGTCAATAGTCCTGTTCCTAAAAGGGCTATCTGTGCCAGGAGCAATTGTTGAGCCCTTTGTGGCGGCAATCTGTTCTGCCGTGCTATCGTCCACATATGCAAGCCCCTTTCTGATAAGTGTTACCGCAAAGTCAAACAGCTTGTCAAAATAATCGGACGCATACAATTCATTATCCCATTGAAATCCAAGCCACTTAATGTCGTTTTTGATATTCTCTACATATTCTGTTTCCTCAGTAACCGGGTTTGTGTCATCAAAACGCAGGTTGCACTTGCCATTGTATTTCTTTGCCAATCCGAAATTGAGGCATATAGACGTAGCATGGCCGATGTGCAGGTAGCCATTAGGCTCCGGGGGAAAGCGGGTATGCACCCGGCCATTGTTTTTGCCTTCGGCAATATCATTTTCTATGATTTCTTCCAGGAAATTCAGTGATCGTTCTTCGCTCATGACTAAATGAATGTAGGTGCAAATTAGAATTTATTTTGCCAACCTTTCCAAGCCTGCCATAAATCATTACTTTTACGCCCCCAATAGCAATTAATAACAGTTAAATGAGTAATGAGCAGAGACGGCCTTCACGCGTGCTTGTAGCCAAAGTAGGGCTTGACGGACACGACCGGGGCGCAAAAGTGGTAGCAACCGCGCTTAGGGATGCCGGCATGGAGGTAATATACACGGGCCTCAGGCAGACTCCTGAAATGGTGGTGAACGCTGCTTTGCAGGAAGATGTGGATGCAATAGGTATAAGCATACTGAGCGGCGCCCACATGACCGTGTTTCCGAAAGTGTGGCAACTGATGAAGGACAAGGGACTAGATGATGTACTGCTTACCGGTGGCGGCATTATTCCAGAAGATGACATGAAGCAGCTACAAGAAATGGGCATTGGCAAGCTGTTTGGGCCAAGCTCACCGACGGCTGACCTTATTTCCTATATACAAGACTGGGTGGAACACAACAGGCGTTAGTGTCGCCCAATAAACACGATAAAAAAATATTTATCTTACCATTAAAAAATCGATTAAACTAATTATTACAAAATGTATCAAACACTACTCGCACAGATAGAAAAAGGAACACTTACCATCACCGTGAACCGCCCTGAGAAAATGAATGCCCTGAATAAGGATGTGATCGAAGAACTTGGCAAGGCAATGGATGAGGTTTACCAAAACGACGAAATAAAAACCGTGATAATAACTGGGGCAGGAGAAAAAGCCTTTGTAGCCGGCGCGGATATCAGTGAGTTTTTGACACTTGATCATGAAGGCGGGGCAGCACTTGCACAGAAAGGCAGAGAAAATGTTTTTGATAAAATAGAAAATTGTCCAAAGCCTGTTGTTGCAGCGGTCAATGGTTTTGCGCTTGGTGGCGGCTGCGAGCTAGCTATAGCCTGCCATTTCAGGATTGCAAGTGCGAACGCAAAATTCGGACAACCTGAAGTGAACCTGGGCCTTATACCTGGTTATGGCGGTACGCAACGGCTTACGCAGCTTGTGGGAAAAGGGAAAGCAATGGAATTGATGATGACGGGTGATATGATAAGCGCTGATGAAGCAAAAGCGCTTGGATTGGTAAATCATGTAGTGCCGATAGAAGAGCTACTAAATAAGGCAAACGAAATAGTGCAGAAAATACAGCTAAAGGCGCCTGTTGCCGTATCGAAGATCATTGCCTGTGTTAACGAGGCAGCACAAGGCGATCCTATGGGGTTCGATAACGAAATAGTACGTTTTGGAGCTTGTTTTGCTACCGAAGACATGAAAGAAGGCACTAATGCATTTGTAGAAAAAAGAAAACCTGTTTTTAAAGGAAAATAATTTATATCTTCAACCTCAAATTTTCTGTACATGCAGGCCAGGTTTATCCGTAACTTTTTGGTGTTATGTATTGGTATCGTAATAAGCCATACAACAAGTGCACAAAACGCATCTAGACTATATGTTGAACCCGATGGCTGGTCGATAGGGACTAGCGTTGGTATGAGCGACCTGTGGGGCGATGTAGGCACGAAGTCAATTGTGGAGCATTATACCAATAGCAAGTATTTCGACAAGGTGGCATTTATGGGTGGCATGTTCGGACGATATACTGTACACCCCTGTTTTGC
>JABDBX010000036.1 GCA_013288445.1 Bacteroidota bacterium | reverse complement strand
GAAATAAGGAAACAACACCAGACGGCCCTTGAAGTGGCCCGCAACACTATAGCGCAAAAGAAAGACAATATACATGAGCTAAAGCTGAAGAAACAAAAGGCACAGCTACAACGATATTTTGAGCAAGAAATAGAAACTGCGAAGACAGAAATAAGCCTGCACAACAATAAGATAGAAAGCACAACGATAAATATAGCCGACCATAAAAAGCAGGCGGAAACGCTACAGAAGCAGTCTGAGCTGGACCTGGAAATAAGCGCAGCTGCATTTGAAAAGAAAATAGAAAAGCTGCGCGAAGACGGCAGGCAATATGCACTTGCTATTGAGACTATTAGCACCAAGCTGGAGAAAGATAAGGATTCCCTCTACGGCTGGCTGGGCACAAATGCGCCTGGCTGGGAAAACACCATCGGCAAGGTAATAGACGAAGACCGAGTGTTGTTCCAAACCGGGCTATCGCCACAGTTGTCGGAGACCGGAAGCGACACACTATTCGGTATAAAAATAGATCTTGTAGAAATAAACAAGACGGTAAAAACGGTAGCCGATTATGAGCGGGAAAGGCAACAACTATTAAAGGATGGGGATACCAACAGAACGAATCTAAACGCCCTGGTAGAACAGAAAAATGACGAAGGCGACAAAATAAAAACACGCTACCAGAACAAGATAAAAGACATTAACGGCGCAAGGCGGCAGATGGAGTATGAGCTGCAGAAGTCCAAGGGACAATTGCAGGTAAGCGAGGTGCGCGTTGCCGACTTGCTGAGAAAAGCAATTGAAGAAAAAGAACAGCTTTCGCAACGCATAACACAGGAAATAGAAGCCGCCAGCGAAGAACTGATAAACGAAGAGAAGAACTATGCGGGCATAGAAGCGAATATCCAGAAACAGGTGGATAGTAAGGAGAAAGAGCAAAACAGTAAGGTACGGGCCGAGGACCAACGCATAAAGGAACTGGTGGCCAACCTTGACGCCGAACTGCTCTTAAAAAAACAGGAAACCGCCGAAAGGATAGAAGAAATAAAACAGCAGAAGAACGCAAACCTGAAGCAGGAAGGCGCAGATGTGGCGCGGCTTTCAGGCATAGATAAAGATATGCTGGCTATCCAGCGCGAACTGGAATTTATAGACCAGAACAGGGACAAGGTAGCAGAGTACCGCAAGGACAAACGCGAACTCCTGGACCACGTGGACAGCTTCAAAACAAAGAAGCGCCTGAAGGAGCGGCAACTGGAAACCGAGCAGGAAAAGTATAACCTGCAAAAGCAAAAACTACAGCAGGATATTGACATGCTTACCGGCGTAATAAATGGATTGACTAATAAAATAAACAACCTAAAAGAAGGCATCGCCACATTCGAAAGCTTTAAGCAAACCAACCATTACGAGCAGATAGCTGAGTATGCCGAACAGGCCAAGGCTGCATCTGGAGACAGCGGCCAGTTGACTGTACTCAAAGATGCGCTTACCGGCAAGATATACACGCTTGGGGAGCGTTACACCGACATGCGAAGTGCTATTACCAGATTCCTGGGCGAGTTCTCGTCGCAGAATGTCTTCAATTTTAAAACAAACCTTGTGGAGCAGGATGAGTTTGTAACTTTTGCCGAGATGCTGTACGAGTTCCTGGAAGAGGATAAAATAGTGCAGTACGAAAAAAGGGTGAACGAACGCTTCGCTACTCTTATACGCCAGATAGGGAAAGAGACCACAGAGCTTACCTCTAAGGGCGGGGAAATACAAAAAGTAATTACCGAAATAAACCGGGATTTTGAGGAGCGCAATTTTGCCGGTGTGATCAAAAGCATACGGCTACAACTTTCTGATAGCCAAAATAAGGTAGTGTCGCTGTTGCAGGAAATAAAAAAATTCAACGACCAGTATAGCATGAGCCTCGGCGTGGTAAACCTCTTCTCATCGGGCGATAATGAGGGGCAAAACAAGAAGGCAATATCCTTATTAAAAGAATTTGCAAAAGAGATAAACGCAAGGAAGGAGAAAGAGATAAGCCTGCCCGATTCGTTTGAACTACAGTTTCGCATTGTGGAGAACGACAACGATAGCGGCTGGGTAGAAAAGCTTACGAATGTGGGCTCAGAGGGCACTGACATCCTGGTGAAGGCCATGATAAACATCATGCTGCTCAATGTATTTAAAGACAGCGCCTCCAAGCGCTTTAAAGAGTTCAGGCTGCATTGCATGATGGACGAAATAGGCAAACTGCACCCGAACAATGTAAAGGGCATACTGAAATTTGCAAACGACAGGAATATACTGCTCATCAATAGTTCGCCCACCTCTTACAATGCCACGGATTATCGCTATACCTACCTGCTGTCCAAAGACAACAAGAACGTAACTACTGTGAAACGCTTGATAAAAAAGGGTGTTGAAGTATGATGATACCGCTATCAATAGCTGAAAAGTTGCTGTTGCTTGCAGGGGGGAAAGAACTCCAGGCAAGCAAGATGCGGCACGCACTTATTGATGAGCTTGTAGCGGAAGGAATAATTGCTGAACGGCTTGCAGGACGTACAAAAAGCACGCTATTTGTGGCCGACAACAACGCACTGCAACAGTACCTGTACAACAAATTTTCTATCCCTGACATAGGGGAATACATAGCCGTGCTAAGAAAGGAAGATGCTACGCGCGCCGAACAGATCCTAGTGAGCAGTAATTCCAAAACCGTTAACCGGCGCACCTTCAAGGGCTTCCTTGTTAACAGCTACATGCCTTTAGCCTGCACCTTGCATGGAAAACCTTTTACTATACATCCACTCGAAGGGACGTTTCAGTTTGTGCATGACTTTGAACACTTTATTCCTGCACCTGATGTTGTAGTAGTTGGTGTTGAGAACGCCGAGAATTTCCGGTATGTTGAAAAGCAGAAATACCTGTTTGGCGATCTCAAAACACTCTTTGTAAGCCGCTATCCACAAGAGCAAAACAAGGACTTAATAAAGTGGCTGTTGTCCATCCCCAATACATACCTGCACATGGGCGACTATGATTTTGCCGGTATTAATATATACATGCAGGAATACAAAAAACATCTGAAAGAACGGGCGTCATTTTTTATCCCTGGTAATATTGAACAGCTATTGGCAGATCATGGCAACAGTGCACTGTATGATAAACAAAAATTGTTTGCTATTGAAACGCCTGAAACCGAAATACAAAAACTCATTGCCCTGATCCACAAACACAAAAAAGGACTTGAGCAAGAAGTCCTTTTGATTGCCAAATGATATGATGAGCATTAATTCACAGCCGCTGGTGCTGGGATTAACTGCGGATTGCTATTGCCGCCAACGTCTGTGCTGTTGGTAAATTGTAATTGCAGCCTGTTGTTTTGCAAATTCGCAAATATAGCCTGGTACAGCGCCGTGTTTGATCCGGCTGAAATTTGGATCACGCCATTTGTTTTGTCTGCGTTAAGTAGCTGGTCTCCGCTGATGCCTGCCATCAATTGGTCTGTACTTAAATATAGGGTAGCCGTATAGATCTGTTTGTCAGAAATAGCCACATTATCCATAGCCTGTGAAGTTAGCGTCAAGGGTTGGTCTATTGTTATCAATATTGGCACACCGGTTCCATCACCTTTATTATACCTGCCGTTAAGCATTAGCCCTGCAGATGTATTGGCAGCACTCAGTATAACGCTGAAATTCATGTTGTCATATTTCCCTTCGGGTATCGCCATACCGCCTACTAAACCGGTAGAGAATAGGTTTACTTCCGCTCCGGTATTTGCGGCATAGTTCACTATGTCTAGGGCATTTCCGTTTAGGAGCGTTGCATTAAACAGAATGGAGCTCGTGGTTACATAGCCCGAATACCACTGGGTAGGCACATCAGGGAGCTGCCGCATTATCACTAATTTGTAAGTGATACCATAGGGTATGGGTTCGGGGTTGGGTATTGCTATCGTTGACGCATAAGTGTTTGCCACGGTTTTAGTGGTGCCGGCAGGGGCGGTACCCGATATGACTTCCTGGTTGCTATCTTTCTTGCATCCTGTGAGTAAGGTGGCACCTATGAGGCCTGCTACAATCAATATCTTTTTCATAAAATCAAAATTTTGCTTGGTAAGGAAAACTATTCATCCATATACTTACTATTTACAAATTCCCTGCCGTTGAGCTGCTTCAGCGGATAATGCCTGCGTACTGCAATGGTTATCACAACATACCGGGATTGTTAAAATTGCTGCCCCAAGATTTCGCCAATGCAAAATAACTGGTTGGGGAAATTGCGCTATTATTGTAAAATACTTAGTTTACATGCCCGGTTCCAGTTCTCCGTCCACAAAAAACCACTTAACTTATCTTGATTCAGCAAGGGGCATAGCTGCATTAATGGTGTTTGCCAGCCACTTTATTGGCTTGTTTCTGCATGACAAAATGAACGTTCACTATCTCTTCCTTATATTCAATGGAAATGATGCAGTTTCCTTCTTTTTCGTTTTAAGCGGCTTCGTCCTTTCTTACAAGTACCTTGTACTTGACAAACCACTTGATATAAAAAAATATTACGTCACGCGCATTTTCCGTATTTTCCCAGCATATTTCATTGCCGTTACTATTTCTGCGCTAATGGCAAACAGGGAACAAATGAACTTAAACACATTGACTGACCTGTTTATCCTTAATAAACGACAGTTCTGGGAAGAAGCGCTATTATTTAGGCTCTACAACAAATACCTGATAGTGGGCTGGTCGCTCACTATAGAAATGGGCGTTTCTTTAATCATCCCCTTCTTTGTTGCTTTGGCTATCCGGGATAAAAAGCTTATCAGTTATCTGATCGTGGTACTACTGGTTATAGGGGTTTACTTCTGCAACAGTCTTCATTTTCTTTTTGGTGTACTGATCGCCTGTTATTTTTCAAAGATCAGGGATGCGTCGTTTAAGGAAACAAAATGGTACAAATACAGGTATGCAATATTGCCATTGGCTTTTGTTTTGTTCTCCCTCAGGCATATTGATGCTATTGCTCCACTGGGATCCATGTATAACTACCTTGCTGGCTATTTAAGCGTTGATTTTTTTGTCTATTCGGGCATCGCGGCATTCGTGTTCCTGGTGGCCATAATCCATAGCCGCAGCGCCCAGAAGTTCCTGGAAAAAAAGCCACTCATATTTATGGGTAAGATCTCCTACGGCGTGTACCTGGTCCATGTTACCCTTCTTAATTATATCTATTACTTCTTCACCCACTATGATACCCCGGCCCACCATATATTACTTTTAATTTTAGCTGTAATAATATACTTCATGGGTACTTTAGTAGCCGCCACACTAATGCATTATTTAATTGAATTGCCTTTTATTCGCGTTGGCAAGCGCATAGTTGGCCGTATGAAGCCATCTCTTATCATATCAAGGGAACCCAATCAAAATCAATAGTAGTCATCTCCAGTTATCTTAACTTTGCTTCATGGCATACAGATCGCTACGTGCATTCATTGATGCATTAGAGCAGGCAGGCGAGTTGATTCGGATCAAAACTTTTGTGGACCCGGTACTGGAAATAGCGGAGATCACAGACCGCGTTTCAAAAACACGTGATAGAAATAAAGCGCTCCTTTTCGAGAACACAGGCACCAGTTTCCCACTGCTTATCAATAGCATGGGTAGCGAGCGGCGCATGTGCATAGCCCTCGGCGTAAAGGAACTGAATGATGTGACGCAGGATATAGAAAGCCTTTTCAAAAAGCTATCGGCACCCAAAAGTGGCCTGCTGGAAAAACTTGCTATGCTTCCGGAGCTAGGCAGATTTGCTTCGTGGATGCCCAAAGTTGTAACTGGCCGCGGCGCCTGCCAGGAAGTGGTAATGGAGAAACCCGATCTGGATAAACTACCGATACTCAAATGCTGGCCGCAGGATGGAGGTCGTTTTATTACCCTTCCTGCAATTCACACCAAAGATCCCGGCACGGGCATAAGAAACATAGGTATGTACCGGATGCAGGTGTTTGATGGTCAAATGACAGGTATGCACTGGCACAAGCATAAAGTTTCTGCACGCCATTTCAACGAGTATAAAAAGCTGGGGAAACGTATGCCGGTGGCTGTGGCGCTCGGCGGCGACCCCATTTATACCTATGCCGCTACTGCCCCGCTCCCCGAGAATGTGGATGAATACATGCTGGCCGGGTTCCTGCGAAAGAAGAAGGTGGAACTGGTAAAATGCATCACTCAGCCCGACATTGAGGTGCCGTCTGATGCCGATATTATCATTGAGGGCTATGTGGACGTGGATGAAGAACTAGTATGGGAGGGCCCCTTTGGCGACCATACCGGGTATTACTCGTTGCCCGACTGGTATCCCCGTTTTCATGTCACGGCCATTACCCACCGCAAAGATGCCGTGTACCCTGCCACTATCGTAGGCATACCCCCGCAGGAAGACGCCTGGCTGGGTAAGGCCACCGAACGTATATTCCTTACGCCCATAAAAATGACCATGGTACCCGAAATTACCGATATGAACATGCCCGTGGAGGGGGTGTTTCATAACCTGGTAATCACTACCATAAACAAAGAATATGCGGGCCAGGGCCAGAAAGTAATGAATGCCATGTGGGGCGCCGGACAAATGATGTTCAACAAAATATTAGTGCTGGCAGATGGCGTAGCGGCAAGCGGCATAAAAATTGACGATTATGGCAACCTTGCTAGTTACGTATTCAATAATGTGAACCCGGCTACCGACATTTACTTCAGCCAGGGGCCAATGGATGTTCTGGACCATAGCTGCTCTAAGCTGGGGTTTGGCGGCAAAATGTGCATAGACGGCACCCATAAGCAGGAAGAAGAAATGACGGAACCTCTGCTGCCCTTTAAACTTCATACGGGCTTTTCATCGGCCATAATACTATCTGCATTCCCCGAAATAACAGGAATTAACCACAAACTGGCTGCTGAATGGGATATACCTGTGCTATTTGTTGCTGTGAGGAAAGACAGGCCAGGTCATGTAGGTGAACTCCATGAACAATTAAGCAGCCTCCCCGAAATGGCAGGCATTAAAATGATACTGTATGTGGAACATACCGTAAAAGCAGATGATATTGCCGATGTACTATGGCGTTTTTGTAACAACCTCGATCCTAAAAGAGATCATTTTTACGGCGGACCTAAAAAAAATATAATAGGATTGGATGGTACACGTAAATCAAAAAAATTAGATAACTTTGACAGACCCTGGCCCAATATCATAGTGGCAGATGATAAAACAATCGGGGTCGTTGACAAGAAATGGCTACAACTAGGTTTGGGGGAATTAATTATTTCTCCATCTTTGCGGTACAAGACCCAACTATATGGGGGGGGTGCATCTGTCTTAGATAGTGAATAAGCATAAAACCAGATTTAATAACCATAAAAAACACAAAAAAATGAAAAATATCCTTTTAGCATTCGGTTTGGTTGGCATGTCCTGTACTGGAGCGTTTGCACAGGCTACCGCCAAGATCCAGGCTCCTTCGCAGGCACAGGTAACGGCCCAGCAAGCGGCAATCCCAGCAAGTGTTACAAAAAGCGACCTGAACAAAAAGATCAGTGAGCTGAATACCAAGCTTGACCAGAACAAAACTGAAGACATCCAGGCAAAATGGAATGAATTGCATAATATGATGTTGTCTGAACTGGCAATGATCAAGTCAAAATACAGGGAAGCTACTGAAAGCAACAATGAGGCTGATAAAACCAAGTATTCCCAGCTCATTCAGTCCCAGTCGAACCTCTACTACCAGGTAGTGAACCTGAAAGATAATATGGTAAACAATAAGGCCGACCTTAACATGAAACTTTCTAAGTTTACGGCTGCCGCACTTTAATTAGCTAATTAATGTATTTACAAAAGTCCCGGGCTCACCGGGACTTTTGTTGTTTTTTTACCGGCAGGCCATTTTAGCTGGGGCATTGATTCCCGGAGAATAAAACCGGGCACACTAAAATGATTGGCGATAACGTAATAGGGCAACATGGATTATTCAGCCATTAATCACTACATTTACCACTCAATTTTTGTTTGTGAAAGCAATAATTCCCGTTGCAGGTGCAGGTACTAAGCTTCGCCCGCTTACATACACCCAGCCAAAGGCGCTAATTCCCATTGCAGGTAAAACCATTCTGGGGGTTATCGTTGACCAGTTGCTGGAAGCCGGCGTCAATGAGTTTGTTTTTGTTATTGGCTATCTCGGAGAAAAGATCCAGCGATATATAGAGAAGACCTACCCACACCTTACCCATACCTTTGTAACCCAAAATGACCGCCGGGGTACGGGCCATGCCATTTGGCTCACCCGCGAATGCATTGGCAGTGATGAAGTGATGATAGTGCTTGGCGATACTGTTTGCGACTACAATGTAAAAGACGTACTCAACAGCCCGGTTTCGCAAATAGGCGTACGCAAGGTGGATGACCCCCGCAGCTTTGGTGTGGCAGAATTGAACGATAAGGACTTTGTGACCCGAATGGTAGAAAAACCGCTCATACCCAAGTCGAATATGGCGATGGTGGGTATATACTATATAAAGGAGACCGGGGCCATGTTTGCCGCACTGAGCAAGCACCTGAGTAATACCGCCGATGAGAATGGCGAATACCACCTCACCAACGCCTTGCAGCACATGATAGAGGACGGCATTAAGTTTCACGCCTTCCGTGTAAATAACTGGTTCGACTGTGGTAAAAAAGAAACGCTATTGTCCACCAATGCTATCCTGCTGAAGCAAATGGAGGACGAGCATCCCGAGAAGCAGCAGTCGCTCGACTTTGATACTACCGTTATTATTCACCCCGTAAATATTGCCGAGGGTTGCAGCATACGCCATTGCATCATCGGTCCGAACGTAACCATCGGGGAGTACACCAAGATTGAATCTTCAATAATAAAAGACTCCATCATCGGCTCTTATGCCGAATTGCAGCAGGTGGTGCTCAATTCTTCTATCATTGGAAATGATGCCTATGTGCGCGGCCTCAGCCAAAGTCTGAACATAGGCGACAATACAGAGATTGACCTGGGATAAGGGCAATATCATTAAGTTAAGGAAAAAAGTGGAGTAGAATGATGCAGTTGATAGCATATTCGGGTGCATTCCCCCTTGCGCGTAGGCGATGTGCGTCAGCGAAGGGGGGGAGGGGGATGTCTGTCCAGACACACGCTTAGAAGAAGGCAATATCCCCAACTTGAGCTTGACTTAATGACATTTGGATAAGGGGTCACACCTCCAGCAACGTCTTTACAGGGTCTTGCCCGAAAAGTAACAATTCCGGATTTTCCAGCAGTTCTTTCACCCGCACCAAAAAGCCTACCGATTCACGTCCGTCTATAATACGGTGGTCGTAGCTCACGGCCAGGTACATCATAGGGCGTATTTCCACCTTGCCATTTATGGCCATTGGCCGGTCTTGTATCTTATGCATACCCAGTATGGCCGACTGGGGAATATTAATGATAGGCGTGGACATCAGCGACCCGAATACGCCACCGTTTGTGATCGTAAAAGTTCCTCCAGCCATCTCGTCCGGACTTAGTTTGCTATCGCGTGCCTTAGTTGCCAACTCCACTATTTTCTTTTCTATGTCCGCCATGCTTAGGCTCTCAGCATTGCGTATCACCGGCACGACAAGTCCCTTGGGTGCAGATACGGCTATAGATATGTCACAGTAGTCGTGATACACCAGTGAATCGCCATCTATGTAGGCATTTACCGCAGGCCGCTCTGTAAGCGCTATACAACAGGCCTTTGTAAAGAACGACATAAAGCCCAGGTTCACACCGTGCGCGTCTTTGAATGTGTCCTTGTATTGCTTGCGTATCTCCATGATGCGGGTCATGTCCACCTCGTTGAAGGTGGTGAGCATAGCCGTACTGTTTTTTGCCTCCACCAGCCTGCGGGAAACCGTTTTGCGCAGGTTGCTCATTTTTTCACGCCGCTCTTCCCTGCCAAATGCCGCATCCCCACCCTTGCGTCCGGGGTGCGATATGGCCTCCAGTACGTCATTTTTTAGTATCCTGCCCATGGAGCCCGTACCTTTCACCTCTGTAGGCTTCACTTGCTTATCGCTCATTATGGCCTGTGCTACCGGCGTGGCCTTTACATCGGTTTGTGGTGCTTCCTTGGGCGCAGGCGGCGTTTCCGCCGGTTTATCTTCGTTCTTCTTCGTGTCTGTTTTTGGCGCAGGTGCTGGTGCTGGCTGGGGAGCGCCCTCTGGCTTGGCGGCAGTTTCATCTATTTTGCAGGCCACCTCGCCTATTTTCAGGGTTGCGCCTTCTGCCGCTACAATGTGTAGTATTCCCGCCTGTTCGGCATTCAGCTCAAAGGTGGCCTTCTCCGATTCCAGTTCGCAAAGCACCTCATCCCGGTTCACATAATCGCCATCTTTCTTCTGCCATTTTACAAGCGTCACTTCACTTATCGACTCTCCTACGGTGGGAATAACTAAATCTATCATGGTAAAATATCATTTACAGTACAGGCTGCAAATTTACCAAACTAAAACGGGAATTGAACGGCGGAAACTTAGGATTTTTCAACTTACCAGCCATATCCCAACCCTGCAAAGCAGTAGTCCAACTACAACGCTAAGCCCGGTATAAAGGATAGCCACTACCGACTGGCCTTTCTGCATCAGGGTAATATTATCGAGCGCAAAAGTAGAAAACGTGGTAAACCCACCGCAAAAACCTGATGACAGTAAATAAATGCCGGTGAGCTGTAACCACTGGCTACGCGCCGACAGCCCAAATAATATGCCGATGATAAGCGACCCAATAATATTGATACCAAATGTGGCCACAGGGAACAACGGCATCTGCAGACCTTTGTTTACCCAAAAGCCTATACCGTAGCGGGCCATACTACCCACCGCGCCGCCTACGCCTACTAACAAAAAATTCCGAAACATTTATTCTGTGTGAGCTGATAATCTCCACTAAAATTAATAATTCTGTGCAATAAGATGACAAGAATTATTATTCCACCCAGTCACACACAAATACATTAGTATCATGTCCGCCGCCATTGTTGCGGTTAGAGCTGAAAATGAACTTCTTGCCATCCGGCGAAAACATAGGAAATGCATCAAAGCTGCCATCGTGCGATATACGCTCCAGGCCCGTGCCATCAAGGTTTACCAGGTACAGGTTGAAGGGGAAGCCTCTTTCATATTCATAATCTGATGCGAATACAAGGCGCTTGCCATCTGGGGTAAAAGCGGGCGCCCAGTTGGCCTTGCCCAGATGTGTTACCTGGTGTGCGTCTGAGCCATCGGCATTGGCTATAAACAGCTCCATGTGGGTGGGCATCACCAATCCCTGAGCCAGCAGGTCTTTATAATCTTTTATCTCTTCCGGCGTTTGTGGGCGCGATGCGCGCCACACTATCTTCTTGCCATCGGGCGAAAAGCAGGCGCCTCCATCATAGCCCAGTGTATTGGTTATCTGCTTCACATTGTTGCCGTCAATGTCCATAGTGTATATGTCTATATCGCCATTGCGCATGCTCGTGAAAATGATCTTATCGCCCTTGGGTGATATGGTAGCCTCGGCATCGTAGCCGGGTGTGTTCGTAAGTCGTTTCGTGATGTTCCCTTTAAGGTCGGCAATAAAAATATCGTAGCTATCATATATGGGCCACACATACTTTTTTATCACGCTCCGGTCTGGCACCGGCGGGCAGGTATCCATGGCCAGGTGAGTGGAGGCATAGAGAAAGTGCTTGTGGTCGGGCATCAGGTAAGCGCAGGTAGTGCGGCCTTTACCAGTGCTCACCAGCTTGTAATTAAATTTTTCACCGGCCGACTTAGGTATTGATCCGTAAAATATCTGGTCGCACATAAGGCCCTCTTTCGGATTTGTGCGCTGGAAGGTAATATGCTCATTATCGAACCCAAAGTATGCCTCGGCATTGTCGCCTCCGGTAGTAAGCTGTTGCAGGTTTTTGAAATGCCTTTCGTCAGGGTAAGCAAGCTCTTTCTTTTCCTGTGCCTTCACAGAAAGACTTGACAATAATAAAAGTGCTGCAAATATCCGGCGTGAAGCTGTGGTGGTCATATTTATAAAAATGTGTGTCGCAAAACTAATTCATAGCCAATATATTAAGGTGCTTTTATGTGCGGTATTGTCAAGGGAGTGTAAAAGATGTTCTTTGTGTTTTACTTTCTATACCTCTACTGATCTACGACCCCGAAATAAGTAATGATGCTGAAAGCATCAAAGGTTTATAGCACCATAAAAAATGAGGGTTCGATGCCGAAGGTATCGTACTATACAAAACGCGTGGCACATGCTGTCGTGTGGTACGATACCTTCGGCATCGTTGCGAGGACGGATGTTATTTTTCTATAAACGTTTTTCCCTTCAGGATTAGGAACGATGACAAAATAACTCCGGCAAGTTGGCGTAGTTATTTTTCTTTTATGCAAGGCGCAAAATCCGCGAATAGTGAGCTATTTATCCCGATTAGTCCCGATAGCCATCGGGAGGATTGCAACGCAGCAGAAATGAAAAAGAATAAGTCAGGTTGCCGGAGTTATTTTGTCATCGTTCCTTATTGGCCTTAACGTAAAAATATTAACGCTAATAATGCCCTATCAATACCGAATGGGCATTAGATAGAAAAAGCGCATGTAGTTGCCCACATGCGCTTCATTCAAAAGATCTATGAAACACTTATTTATCGCTTGTATCGTCGCCGGTATCCTTTGGCTTCTCTATCTTATCTATTGCGAACATCAACGAGAAGCGCAAAGTATTGGATAGAGGATTACGTGTAGTACCTGAACCCTGTGGCACAAGGTAAGAGCAGTTTATCCTGAATACATTGTAGTTCACACCGGCGCCGCAGGTTATATACTGGCGGTCCCCGTTATTAGGGTTTTCATAAAAATAACCCGCACGGAAGGCAATTGTGTTCTGGTACCAGTATTCTACTCCCAGGGAAGCGTCTATTTCCTCTATCTGGTCACCTGTTTTAAAAGAATTGATGATACCCGGAACAACGGCATATTGCGTATCCCCGTTGGTAAGAACAGGCACTAACAGTTTATTCAGGTCGAGCGCGAAGGTGAATTTGTTATAAGCATCAAACTGTGAAGTGTACGCTATGCCCACGCCCAGGTTCATGGGTATAAAGTCGCTGCGGCTGGAGTTATAAGATATTTTTGAACCGATGTTGCTTGCTACCGCGCCAAAGCTGAAAACATTGTATTTGTCGTCTGTTAGTTCATGCTTTTTTGTATAGTATATACCCAGGTCCGCGCTGTATGCATTACCCGGACGATAGTCCGTGCTATTTGCACTATAGCTTACGCCCGATGCAATTGCAGAGTGTATATATCTGAGGCTTGCGCCTGTGGATAAGAACTCGGAGAGTTTGCGGGAATAACCAGCGTCAAAAGAATATTCCCTCGGCATACCCGTACCTATCGAATTACCTATATTGTCGGTATAATTTATATTACCCAATGAAAAGTAACGCATAGAAACACTCACTGCATTTTCGCGGTTCTCGCCAAACTTGGCATAACCAGCCAGGTAGGCCAGGAATATATCCGGCACAAGGTCCTTCAGCCAGGGAGTATAAGTGGCGGAAACCCCGTAATTCTTGTCAGCAAATGGTAATTTTGCCACGTTCCAGTATTGGGCGTTAGCATCAGCATCAATAGCAATCCCTGCATCCCCCATCGCACCTGAGCGTGCATCGGGCGAAATCCTTAAAAATGGAACCGCAGTGGTTACAAAGCTTGCACTTGTACCGTTAACGTTAGCTCCGCCTGTACTTTGCGCCCGAACATCAGATGCCGCGATTCCT
Source organism: Bacteroidota bacterium (assembly GCA_013288445.1). Lineage (GTDB taxonomy): Bacteria > Bacteroidota > Bacteroidia > Chitinophagales > Chitinophagaceae > Nemorincola. The sequence continues at coordinate 10,211 of JABDBX010000036.1, read as the reverse complement.
GCCAGTAATGTTACCCCTATTAGAGCAAGGTATTTTGCCATTATATTATTATTATTAAATTTGAAGCTTTGCAAAAATATTTCTTTTTAGTGACGTTGACAAAATAAATATCGCTATATGGCGAAGTTATTTTTCGTTTATGCAAGGCGCAAAATCCGCGAATAGTGTGCTATTTTAGGACTTTTGCAACGAAGCAGAAATGGAAAAGAACGAGCCCGGTAGTGGTATTTATTTTGTCATCGTCACTTAATGACGCTGACAAAATAAATCCTATGAGATACAAGGTTATTTTTTGTCAATGCCTCCCTTACAGAACCCTATTAACGCACAATGACCAATTTTTGGTATGCCGTGGATTTAAATCCTTTTTCCGACGTGATGCTCAGGCGATAAACATACACTCCGGATGCCAGCTTTGCACCGTTGTTGTCGGTACCGTCCCAGCTTATCTCGCTGGTATGGCTGTCGGTAGCCTGGATAGCCTGGTTAATGTTCTTTACAAATGCACCAGCCGTGTTGTATATCTCAATATGCACATCAAGCAATTCAAAAGGATGGTTATGCTCAAAAACAAAATTCGTTGAGTTGCTAAACGGATTAGGGTAATTGCCAAGTTGCTGTATGTCCATCACCTGGCCATCAACGACTATAAAATCCACCGAGCCTTCTCCTGTATTATCATTAACGTCCCACGCCTTTACTTTTATGGAGTGTGCACCGTCTGTAAGGCCGCTTATAGGAAAGTTAACGTAACCGCGCTGATAGGTATTCGGGGCGGTTTGGTAATAATCGTTCAAAATATATGGAGACTCCACATTGCCATCAAGAACACCTGTTAGGTCATGCCCTACCTCATTGCCAGAAACGTTGATACCTGTTTTATCATAAAGCGCAACAAAAAGCGAGGTATTGTTCCCCGTAATTCCGCCGTTCAAAAACAAGCTGTCGTTAATATACGCCCTCACCAAAGGGGTATCCGTGCTTAAAACCGGGTTATCTGAAAACCCACCTACCACAAATGTCTGGTCCACTCCAGCCGCATCTGTTACACCATTATCGGCATAGGTACTAATTTTACCCGCCCCGAAATTGTAATTGATGTCTTTGGGTGTGATAAATGTGAATGAGAACAGTCCGTTGGTCACTGTCACCCTTCCTTTATATACCACATTGTCCTGTAGTTTAAATGACTCATTGCAACCGCTGATTGTCTCAATGGTTTTCGGCTTATCAAAAAATGACACGGATAATAAGCCGTTGAAGTCTGTAAGCACGGTTCCGTCATACCCTCTCACGCTACCATGCATTACATACGCGCCTAACGCCTTTATAGTATCTGTAGTTTGCGATGTGGCTGCATCTGTTGCGCTGTCCAGCTTCACATTATAATTAGGGAGATCAGGCGTAAGCGCAGGGTCGCCTAATAAGGCAAATTTGCGGAAGTTAGCTATCGTACCTGTATCATGTGTGCCTATATAGGTAACGTTCTTTCCTATTCGGCTGGCTTCGCCAAAAGTATTCCATGAATTGTCTGCATTACGGGCAAATTGCGCTGCAAGGTATTGGGTATTGAGCTCGCGATTGAATGAAGCGTAAACGGATTCTGTAGTGGTAAGAATAGCTATAACACCACCGCCGCTACGTATCACCAACTGTTCTGCCGAAGACACAAATTCAGGATGGTCGAACTGGCCGAAATCACAGGTAGCCGTTATCATAAAGGGCAGCATGTTCGTATTATTCCAGTTATTAAAATCATTTTCTGTAAGGATGCGTTCTGACGACCAAACCTGTGGGTTGCCATGGCCATTATAATTAATCAGGAAAGTGCCGTTAAATACTTGCTGGTCGATTATCGTATTCGCGTTAGGGCACCTGTCCCCGGCGGGCGTTGAAGTAATAGGCATTGCGTCCACATACACTTTTTCTTCATTATACAAATTCCCGGCAGTAGTAGCAAGTTGTGCGGCTGCCGCTTCGGCATCCTGCATGTGGTCGCCGGCATCATCGAATACGCCATCGCCCTTACAACCTTTATCAGAGGCAATAGTAGCAGATACACGCCATGCCCCCAAGGTTGCAGGGTCTGTGTAGCTCATTATTTTATTCACAAGGGAAGTGGCATCATCCGTACTTCTTGCCGGCAGGCGGCCCACTCCAATATCCAGCGTATTTATCAGGTGGTCGTTCTCTATATATTCATTATCGTCGAGGAAGCCATAAAAGTCATCAGTAGAAAATGCGAAAAGCGCATTCAATGATTCCTGCGATTCGAAAACAGGCACAAAGTTGCTGTTGTTCGGCACCCGGTTCTTATAATCATAAGACGCGCCTCCGAATAAAAGAAGGTATTTAGGCATTTGGTTAACGTCCGTACCTGCGCGTTTGTAATACATGCGCGCAAAATCCCTTATTGCACTAAGGTCCTGGGATCCTGATGAAAACTCATTATACACCTGCGTCGTGGTGGCCACCACCACCCGCATTTTATCATGTTGCATGTGGTAGGCTGCAAGCTGATTGGCCTGGTCTAAGAAAGCTGGATAGGTAACAATAATAAGGTCGTATTGGTTGGGGGCGTGCAGGTTCTGATTGGCTACTGTACCCACATAAGATGGTGTATAGAGATTGCTGCTGTTCATAGCCGCAAACTCATGGAGCATAGCGGCGTCCTGTGTAAATGTATAATTGCTGCCGCTAAGCGAACCGTTCATCAATACCGCATTTTGACGGTCCGTAATATCCCACACCTGGGTATTGCTATTAGCATTCTGCAATTGGTAGCTGGCTATCTTACCTGCGCCTACTCCCTGCCAGTCGCGAAAGCTTAGTTGGTCGCCGTCTATATATAGTCCGCGCCTGGCATTTATTTCAATGAAATCAAGATACCCTACCCCGGTAGCATCAACAGCATTGTAGGTAATAGTTACGTTAGCGACAGAAGAGTTGCAAGCCGCGTTTCCAGATACTGTGTCCAGGTCCATCAGCACATTGTCCGCGCCACCGGTAGCTTCGCCGAGGTCCACCGTACCCACACTATTTCCATTTACCGACACGCTAAATGTACAGTCGGGCTTCCCGGATACCGAAGCAAGGGCTGCCGAGCAATACACATTCGACACGTTGTAACCAATGTTGAAGCTAAAGCTCTGTGTTGTATTACCCAACTGTGGATAAAATTGCTCGCCATACCATAGCTTGCCTAAGCTGGTAGGATTTACGAGATCCTGATCATGGGCATCATAATAGTTATAGCTGGTAATAGTTTCATTGGCCGTGCCCGTGGAACCCTGGGCGCTTATTCGCTTGCCGCTGCCCTGGTCGAAATTAATAAAGTAATAAGCGGTGTCGGCATACAAATTGTTTTGGTGGTTGAACCTTTGGTCCAGGCTGTCTTTGATCCAGGCAGTGGTACCCACCGCATAAAAGATCACAGATAAGTCGCTACCACTTCCGCTCACCGAAATGGCATTTTCTACAAGATCCGAAGCGCGTGATACCGAATTGTCTTCCGACAGCATATTCCCACCATTCCCAAAAATGCGGATGTTGGCCGGATTAATATCAGTAGGCTTAAGACCTAAACTGCTTATAAAACTCGCGTCTATTTTATAAAATCCGGTTTTAGTAACAGCTATTTTATACCAACTGCCCGTGTTCAGCGCAGAAGTGGTAACGTCGCCCGTTGTTCTTGCTGCCGAGCTATTGCTTTTCACCTGTGGTTGTTCGGTCACATCAATAGTGAACCCACTGGCAATATTTACCTGCCCCGGCTGGTTGCCGGCAGCAAAGACCGGCACAGTCACAGCCACAAAAGGTCTTTTCCGCTCCATGCCAATCTGCATAGTAAATTTATTCGGATCAGACACCTTGGCGTCCTTGGGCAAAGTTGCATTTGCTGTATAGGTGATGCCAGATATCGTTACCTGGGGAACGGCATACTCATTGAGCCAGATCCTTTCAGTTACACAGCCTTTCATTATGTCCTGTTGTTTTACCTGGTAGGTTGTTGGAATTGCGTAGCATGGCATAAAAGCCAGCGAACTCAATAACAAAAAAATCGGGAAAAATATTTTTTTCATGTGGAATTTCATTTAAAAGGTACTTATAGGACTGCACTCGTATCAAAATTAAGCAATAAATGTGTTAAAAGTCGTAGAAAACCAGTATTATTTACTGGTTAATAACGCGATTGTTTTTAGTATATTATATTCTTAAAAATAAATTTTATAGATTTTTTTTTTTCTTGCAGGCGGAAAGCTTGAATTTTTGAAAAGAATGAGGTAACATTGTAACTACATTTGACAACTACCTACTAATTAGTGTAAATATTTTGGTATAATTATGAAAAGAAAACTCATTGGCGTTGGCTTGCTGTGTATGGGAGCGGCTACTTTCTTCTCGGCATGTTCCAGTGGATCGCATAAGAAAGGAAAGGGGGACAAAATATCCCAGGTTACCGGGTGGCCCCTTAATGACAAGCGTTATGGTGGTTTTGAAGTCGTTGATTATCCCGGCCAGCAAACACCTGTAGGTATGGTGTTTGTTCAGGGCGGGCGCTTTACAATGGGCGCTGTTGATGATGAATTGCCAACTCTGGAAAATAACAGCCAGCGACGCACCGTTTCCGTTTCTTCCTTTTATATGGACGCAACAGAAGTGGCCAACGTAAGCTACCGCGAGTATATGTATTGGCTTACCCGCGTTTATGGCGCTGACTATCAAAACCTGATAGACCGGGAATTGCCAGACGTTACTGTATGGCGCTCCGCAATGAGCTATAACGAGCCCTATGTGAAGGAGTATTTCAGTTCTGCTGCTTACAATAACTATCCTGTAGTAGGGGTAAACTGGTATCAGTGCGTTGACTTCTGCCAATGGCGTACAGATCGCGTGAACGAGCAATTAGCCATTTATGCCGGTGCGCTGAAACCTAACCCAACGCAGTCAAACGAAGACGTTTTCAACACCGAATCGTACCTTGCCGGCCAGTACGAAGGTACCCGGGGCCCACGTCCACGTAAAGACCTCGACCCGAACGGTTCCGGTACTCGTACCATCCGCAAAGCAGATGGTATATTCCTTCCTGATTATCGCCTGCCAACAGAAGCTGAGTGGGAATACGCTGCCTTGGGTCTTATAGGCAACAACCCGAGCCCTGAAAATAAACGCCGTCGTGGCGAGGAAGTGGTTACAGATCGTAACTCGCTGCCATGGGGACCAAAAAATACTACGCGTTATGGCCTGCATAACCAATACCAGGGCGAATTTGAAGGCAACTTTATGAGAGGTGGCGGAGACGCGATGGGCGTTGCCGGCGGTCTTAACGATAATGCCGATGTACCGGGCCCTGTAAAGTCTTACCTGCCTAATGCTTTCGGTTTGTATAATATGGCAGGTAACGTTAACGAGTGGGTTATGGATACTTACCGTCCGTTATCGCACGAAGACGTAAATGACTTCCGTCCATTCCGTGGTAATAAATACCAGAAATATAAGTTCCAGGAAGATGGTACCCTTGAAGAAAAAGACAGCATAGGTCACCTTACTGTTCTTGACGTAACGCCTGCCGACATACAAGGAAATGGCCGTTACGAAGCAAGAAGCGGAGATCTTAATAACTATATGGACGGCGATACACTTTCGCAGGTTGGTTATGACTATGGCAAGAACACTTTGATCAACGACTCTACCAAAGTTTACAAAGGTGGCGGCTGGGACGACCGCGCTTATTGGCTGTCTCCAGGTACACGCCGTTACAGGCAAGGTAATTTACCTTCTGCCGACATAGGCTTCCGTTGCGTAATGGACCGTCTCGGTAGCCCGGATGGCGATAACGAGCCAGGTGGCAACAGCTTCGGCGGAGCCAAGACGCACAAAAGATAATCATTACAAGGCTTTTATAAAAAGAACCCCTTTCAGTCTGGAAGGGGTTCTTTATTTTTACCCTAAAATCTTTGCAAGTGGAAATAGCTGAACTATATGAACTGTATCTGCAGCAACCCTCTATCCAAACGGATACACGTAAGCTGCAAGAAGGCGGCCTATTCTTTGCGTTGAGTGGCGCCAACTTCGATGGAAATGTCTTTGCCAAACAAGCCATAGAGAAAGGTGCAGCCTATGCTGTGATAGACAACGCTACCTATGCCGAAGACGACCGGTATATTGTTGTAAACAATGTGCTTACTACCCTTCAGCAACTGGCAAATCATCACCGTAGAACATTCGATATTCCATTCATTGCTATCACCGGCTCTAACGGAAAAACCACCACCAAGGAATTGCTTGCAGCGGTGCTGGGCAGCCAGTTTGTGACCTACGCTACAGAGGGCAACCTGAACAACCATATTGGCGTGCCGCTCACCTTGCTGAAAATAAAGCGGGATGCCCAAATGGCCATCATAGAAATGGGCGCCAACCACCAAAGAGAAATAGCAAGCTATTGCGAAATAACCGAACCCACACACGGCCTTATCACTAATTGCGGTAAGGCGCATATAGAGGGCTTTGGCGGCATAGAGGGTGTGCGTAAAGGTAAGGGCGAGCTTTACGACTATTTAAGGGCACATGATGGCATTATCTTCCGCAATACCGACCTCGACTACCTGCACGAGATGGCCCATGATATACGGCAGCAAATTACCTATGGGAGCGCTGGTGCAACCTACATTGGCAAGCCACTGACGGGTGACGTATTCCTGAAAGTTGCTACCCTCTCCTCCCATGCCGAAACTACAATAGATACACACCTCGTTGGCGCATACAACTTCCCTAACGTAATGGCGGCAGTAGCCGCTGGGCTTCACTTCGGCATTGGCATTGATGAAATAAAGGCCGCCATAGCCGCTTACAACCCCGATAACAGCCGCTCACAGTGGCTGCAGAAGGGCAGTAACCGCATAATACTCGATGCCTACAATGCCAACCCCAGCAGTATGCGTGCGGCGATCCTCAATTTCGCTGCCGCCGACCTGCCCAATAAAATGCTGTGGATAGGCGGCATGAAGGAAATGGGCAATGACGAGGAACAGGAACACCAAGAACTAGTTGCCTTGATTGCGCAGTATGAATGGCAGGAGGTAATACTTGCCGGAAAAGAATTTAAAGGGCTGCAAAACGGCTATAACTGGTTTGAAACTTCAGCGGATGCGGCAGCATACGTCAAAGCAAATCCCCCCGCCAATAGCGCCATCCTCATAAAAGGATCAAGGGGCAGTAAAATGGAGACTCTGCTGGAAGCGTTGCCGGGTTGATCTGGGAAGTCTTGGCGTGGGTGTGCACTGTGAAAATCTACAAAAATACGAGGTTAGTGACATTGGCGAAATAAATACCACTATTTGGCGAAGTTATTTTTCTTTTATGCGAGGCACAAAATCCGCGAATAGTGAACTATTTAAGGACTTTTGGGACGAAGCAGAAATGGAAAAGAACAAGTCAAATGGTGGTATTTATTTTGGCAACGTCACTTAGGACAAATTGCACTTTATAGAATTAAACACTAATAGCCCCGTCCTTTTAGGTCGGGGGCTACTATACTATACGCCGGATAAAAATGTGCATTGAATTTAAAAAGCCTGGAAGGCTTTAATGTGAATAGCTCCGGGTGCAACCCGGAGTCTTCAGGGTTATACCAGTTGAACCCCGCCGGGGTTCAATGACCACATCTATTTTCCCACCGGTTTCACCGGTGGCTATTCATCATTTAAGCCCTATCGGGCTTGCCCGTTTATCATTGCACAAACTTATACGGCGAGAAGTATAAATGGATATGTTGGCTTTAGCCGAAAGGCACAACACGAACTTTTCAACGGGAGTATTTTCGGCTAAAGCCTTTGTCTTTCTAATTCTACCCGGTCTAAAGACCGGGGCTACTAAACAAAAAGTGCGGTATGTCTTACATCCCTCGAACTTGAAGTACCAATTTGGCTCCTCAAGTTCGAGCATTCGATGGTAAATGACCACCGTATGCATTTTTGAAGGTATCGCAAAATGCAACACCTTCAAAAATATCTACCCCTTCTTCGACAACAGTAGCGTCACCTTATTAAAATCAGCGGCAGTATTCACCACTGCCCGGTATCGCTCATACTCCTCAACCGAGAAGTGCATTTTCGGATAGTTCTCTGTAATTGTCACTATCAGTTTATCCCCGTTTACCTTATCCGGTTTCAGCGTATAATCTGATGTAAAGCTTACCAATGGTTTCAGGTTCTTATCCACGTAGTCGGCATGAAGGCGCGTTGCCTCGGGGTTTAATATTTTATAGCCCTTAGGTATATTGATGGTAATGGTGCGGTTTTGGGCGCAGGGATAGTCCAGGTCCACAGGCAGCTTTCTGTCTTTGTTGCTATACAGGTTTTCCTGCGTGCCAATCATAGTGCCCACTTTCAATAAATAATTTGCCCCGGCCTTTTCCATTAGGCCATCAGTATTCACCCTTGCGGTGATCTCTAAAGGCTTATTCTCATAAAAGTTATCCAGCGATTCATTCGAGATCGAATATTTTACAAGGTTGGTTGGCTTATCAGCTATCGTTACTATTTTCTTCACCAGGTCTTTCTCCTTTTCTTTAGTTCCCAGCGCCAGTTCCTTTCTAAGGTCAGTGGCAGCATACCCCGAATAAGAATAGGATATGTCCACCTCTGCGCCCATGTCTTTTGTAAAGCTTATTCCTGCAGCAATATTTTCCTGGGTGGCATTGGCCGGCATTGGGGTTATTGTTTTCACCTCATAAATAGGACCGGAGATCTTTTCGCCTGTTGGTGGAATAGTGCAGAATACCCCCTTGTTGGTGAGCAATACATCGGGCACGATGGGATAGCGGTAATACACGCTGGTTGGCGCAAGGAAAGTTTTGAGGTTCGGGAAGTAGAATACATAGTAATCGAGGTTGCCCCAGTTCTCAAAGTTATTATCAAATGAGCGCTCGTTCCTGTTGCCCGCCATACCCAGTTCATGCTGCACGCCAGCCTGTGCAAGACATGCTGCGAACAACTTTATGTAGCCGGATGGTGTAGCTGCTTTTTTAGAAATGATACTGTCCATTATGTCGGCATTATCATCGTCCATGTCCGGGTATAAAACTATCCCGGTTTTTATACCTTCCTCTATCTTCTTAATACTTTTCTCCTCATCGCCATTTGGGTGTACACCAAGCTCTGTAAGATATTTACTTACAGCAGTCTTCTCTTTAGCAGTTATCTTATAGTGCTGGTCATACATTTTGCGGGCAAGGTCGTTCCAGGAATACAGGCTCGACCTGTCGTTTTCATTCGGGTCAATAACATGGTGTATGCGGTACTCAGCACGCATCCGGTTCACATCATAAAAGCTATGTGGTTCGGTATGTAGCGCAGGTATATCGGTCATTGATACCATTATATGCCGCCTGTTGTTCAGCAATGTATCTTTTGCATCAGGGAATCCATTATAACCCTTCTCTTCAAAAACAAGCTCCTTGGGGTAAGACATTTCAAACCTGGCGTCTAAAACGGGCACCTGGTATTGGAATGTTTCGCCGCCAAAAAACGAAGATGGTCTTATCTCCTTTATCAGCAGCTCTATCTCCGCATTTTTCTCTACCCCCTCCATTGCAAACACGATCTCGTTGCCGCCATTTTCATTCCGGGTCACCTTTATCATCTCCTTCGCTATCTCATGTACTTTCCCGTTTGGCGATATGGTGCGCGCCCTTATCAGTGGCACTCTCGTACCAAAGCTTACGGGTATAGATACCTTATTGAACCACTCTATCCCCTTGTCGTCAAGCACCTTTATCAACCGGTGCAGGGTATAATACTCATTAATATCCTTCCCTTCAAACCGGTAGTCAAGGCTCACGTCGTGCAGCAATATAAGAGCAGGCTCCTTCTGGTACCCTTGCGGTAAGGGGTGTATCACGGGCTCATCGGCCCATTCGGGCGCCTTCGTTACATGGCTTTTCTTCTGTGCAAAAGCAGCACGTGGCGTCACAGAGCAGATAAGGAAGGAGGATAAAATAAATGCAGTAAGTTTTTTCATGTTTTCGATTAGTTGGCTGTTAGCACTACAGATTCCTTGTACAATTTCCTGAGGTCATCCACCATTTTGTTGTTGCTGGCAAACAATGCAGGCGCTGCCGATGTGGCGTTTAGTTCATATTCCTTCACCAGGGTTATTTTCGATTTATCTGCCTTATAGGTGATCTTATAGTTCCATAGCCCGTCCACGGA
>JABDBX010000035.1 GCA_013288445.1 Bacteroidota bacterium | reverse complement strand
AAAAGTTGTCAAATCCAATACACGCGGTAGCAACGATATACAACCCGCGTCACTGCGAGTAAACAATTTGCTGCGCACAAGCTCTTTGAAAATGACACGGCTTTCTCTTGTTTGGCTGCGTAACACACTCCCCTCTTTTTTTCAAACTTATATTACACGATTTTCTCGCGCCTACGTAGCTTCACCTCTCCTTTGGAGAGGCCGGGAGAGGCTTCTCGCGCCGGGGCTATTGCGTGGGCGCCGGCGCTTTCACCGTATCCACCACACCCTTCCTCTTCCATCTTACCGCATAACTCACATACACATTGAAATCAAAAGCAGAGTTTTTATCCCCCTGGCCATAGCCGGCTATGTATAGCGGCGAAAGGGAATTAAATGATTTTCCATTCATCATAAACTTGCCCCTGATGTTCCAACCTGCAAACAGGCCCTTAACCAATTCCACGCGCATGCCACCCGTAAGCTCCAGCCATACCGCGGCAAAGTTTGCTCCCTTAGTCCCCCCAGATGTATTGCCCCACAAGCTATCGGTAACTGTATAGCTGGCATTGCTGCGGCTCACATTGGCCAGCCCAAGGCGCAGCCCCATAAACATCATATCCCAGTCAGTGGGCCGCTCGCGGGTGAGTATGGTTTTATTGAAGCCAAGCCGTATAAAGTCGTTCCTGGTAGTGTATTTCAGGTCGGTGTATGCCACATTAGAGCCGCCCCATCCGCCTTCCAGCGTCCCGTAAAATTCATTGTGCATATAGTAGTCGCCAGCCACTTCATACCCATATCTGTTGTTCAGGAATGCATTTTCCACCGGGCGCACTATATCTATGCCCAGGCACAATTGGTGCCCGGCAAGGTCCTTTTTCTTTAGCTTCACATCGCTGGTATCGGCTACTATGGTATCGGCCGTCTGCGCAAATGCAGGCCGGGTACCCAAAATAGCCAATGTGCTAAAAATCAGGATGAATATATACCTGTAGGTGCTGTGTATTAACATTATTGGTTACACTGGTGTTTGTAATAAGCAGGGAGTCTATGATAAGGTGTGTAGTACGTACCGAATCAAGAGTATAAAAATAAGCATAACCGCACGCATTCGATAGGAATTGGAGATTGCGCTGGTAATAAAAGGATAGCGTATCATACTTCGTATTCGTGGAGTCAGTAGTAAAACGCCATTGGCAAAATGTGGTATCTGGCGAAAGTGAAAGCGTAAAATTCGATTGAAGCGGGAAGATCGTACCCACTTCTTTTGTTTTTGTCAATGCTATGAAAACGGCCGATGGTATAGCTGTATCTATAAACAAGGTAGCTGTGTCCGTCGGTAAGTGCATGCACACTAAGTTCAGGCTGGCGGTTTTTGGAGTAAGGCATGGCTGCCGTTCGGTGGTACAGCCGGCCCATGCAACCATGATTAAAGCAATTATGCCGATCAAAGGAGCAATCACATAATAACTTCCACAACCTGACTTATTCTTTTCCATGTTTCTGCGTTGTAAAAGTCCATAAATATTCTCAATATTCGCAGGTTTGGGGTCGTAAAAAAGTCCATCCTCTTTATTTGGAGGGATTTGTAGTGTTATCTTACGACAAATTTAACTTTTTAGATTTTGACTTTGCATAATAGATACTACTTTTGGAGTTCCAACTTCAAAATCTTTATTAATGAGATATACATCACTACTTTTTAGTTCATTATCCCTTTTGGGCCTATTAATATTTGCTGGTTGCAACCAGGCAGGCAGTAAACAACCAGCGCCTGTTACCAGTGCCCCAATAGCATCGGCGCCGGGCGCTACCGGCAAAATAGCCTACGTAAATATTGATTCCCTCGAATCCAAATACGAGTTGCTAAAAGCAAAGCGCGAGGAATTTAAGCACCGCCAGGAGCAAATGGAGAGCGAACTGCAACGCTCTTATATGCAGATGGAAAGCGACGCGCAGGAAGTAGAAAAGAAAGCCCGTGCAAACAACCTCACCCAGTCGGAATATGAAACAGCCACCAAGCGCCTTAACCAGCAGGAACAAAGTCTGAAAAGCCGTAAAGAATCGCTTACAGACCAGCTTGTAAAAGAGCAGGACGATTTTAATAAAGACCTCAAGTCGCGCCTCGATGCATTTCTTGCAGAATATAATAAGACCCGGCACTACGATTATATCCTTTCGTACTCCTATGCCGGCTCTTCTTTGCTTTACGTAAATAAGCAATTGGACATTACCCAGGATGTGATTGACGGCATGAACGCCAGCGCAAAAAAATGACGCCAATAAGAAAAATAAATAGTATTTTTCTGAAAATACGCTCATTTGGAAAACAATATATCTAATACTCCCGGCGATGGCGCGGGGTTCAAACGTTCCCTGAGCCTGCTCGATGGGGCCCTCCTCGTTATCGGTTCCATGATCGGCTCCGGTATCTTTATTGTAAGCGCCGATATTTCCCGGCAATTAGGCAGTACCGGCTGGCTTATTGTAGTATGGTTGCTCTCCGGATTCATAACTTTGGTAGCTGCGGTAAGCTATGGAGAGCTTAGTGGCATGTACCCCAAAGCAGGCGGCCAATACGTTTACCTTCGCGAGGCATTTGGCAAGCTATACGGTTTCTTGTATGGCTGGGCTTTTTTCGCGGTCATACAAACGGGCACTATTGCTGCGGTGGGTGTTGGCTTTGCTAAGTTTACGGGCTACCTGGTTCCATCTCTGGGTGAGGGCAATATTTTATTAGGCGATGCAAAAGGCTTTCATATTTCCGCAGCGCAATTACTGGGTATCGGCATCATATTCCTCCTTACTTTTTTAAATACCCTCGGCATAAAGAGTGGTAAGTGGATACAGTTCTTCTTCACCTTCGCCAAGGTCGCGGCAATGGGGTCATTGATCATTTTTGGTTTTTTGCTGTTCAAAGACCACAGTATATGGCAACTCAACTGGACCGATGCCTGGAGTCCTAAAACCGTTACTAATACCGGCGGCGTTATTACCCACGAAAGCCTTATTGGCCTCGCCATTATGGGGGCTTTGTGCGCAGCAATGGTGGGTGCGCTGTTTTCCAGCGACGCCTGGAATAATGTGACCTTCATAGCCGGCGAAATAAAACGCCCCGAACGGAACATCGGCCTTAGCCTGCTGATAGGCACTGTAGTGGTTACGATCATTTACATCTCCATGAACCTCATGTATATCAACGTTATGAGCCTGCAGGAGATAGCAAATGCCCCTTCAGATAGGGTAGCCCTTGCTGCTGCGCTAAAGATATTCGGTGCGGCAGGTACTACATTCATTGCATTGATGATAATGGTATCCACCTTCGGTTGTAACAACGGCCTTATTCTTTCCGGTTCGCGTGTATATTATACTATGGCCAATGACGGTCTGTTCCTTCCGGCAGCTGCAAAGCTCAACAGCAAGGGCGTGCCGGGAGCCGCACTCTGGATGCAGTTTGTATGGGCGTCCGTACTATGCCTTAGCGGCAAGTATGGCGATCTGCTCGACTTTATTATATTCACTGTATTGCTGTTTTACATACTTACCATTGCCGGTATATTCAAGCTCCGCAAAACGCAACCCTATCTGCCACGGCCATACAAAGCATTCGGCTACCCGGTGATTCCCGCCATTTATATTTTACTTGCGTCAACCATTTGCATTGTACTCCTTAAATTCAAACCAACCTACACCTGGCCTGGGCTTATCATCGTACTCATTGGCATACCTATATATTATATTTTAGAGCGGAAGAATAAATCCGGAGTGGGTAATTAGTTAAAATGTTAATTGGTTAAATTGTTGGTCCATTTATTAATCCCTTTAAGAGTTTCAAGAATGGCGTAATTTTGCCCCTCTTATTGAGCATATGAACAAAACAGAACTGCAAAAGATTTTTGACGACATGGACGGCCTGCACGTAGTAGTTGTAGGCGATGTGATGCTGGATAATTACTGGTGGGGCAACGTGGAAAGAATATCGCCCGAAGCCCCGGTGCCCGTGGTGGCACTTACACGCCGGGAAAGCAGGCTGGGTGGCGCAGCCAATGTAGCGCTCAATTGCCGCGCTCTTGGAGCTAAGGTAACTTTGGCAAGCGTTGTTGGCGATGACACCGAGGGCGCTTCACTAATAAAACTGGCTACTGAAGCAGGCATTGATACGAGCCTCGTATCCAAAAGCTGGCGCAGGCCCACTACCACCAAAACCCGCGTACTCAGCCGCAGCCAGCAGGTGCTGCGCATAGACGACGAAGTGACCGATGAGCTATACATCGACGAAGAGCACCCCTTTATAGACATGGTACTGAAATACCTGCAATTAGTAAAGCCGCAGGTGCTCATATTTGAAGATTACAACAAGGGCCTGCTGAAACAAAATGTGATACAGCGCATAGCGGCCCATTGCAAAGAACTGGGCATAATTACAGCTGTTGACCCCAAGAGAAAAAATTTCCTTTCTTATAAAAACGTGACCATCTTTAAGCCAAATCTAAAAGAGGTACGCGAAGGGCTGAACCTGGTTTTAGAAAACGCCAACGAAGTGGAAATGAATACCGCCCACCGCAAACTCAGTGAGGCGCTACACCACGAGGTCACCTTTGTGACCCTCTCAGAAAAAGGCGTATTCTACAATAATGGCTTTTCATCTGCTATAATACCATCCCGCATACGCAATATAGCCGACGTATCTGGCGCTGGCGATACCGTAATAGCCACCGCAGCAATGATCTATGCCCTCACAAAAGATGTAGCCCTTATGGCTGAAATATCGAACTTGGCCGGAGGGTTGGTATGCGAGGAAGTAGGCGTGGTGTCTATAAAAAAAGATAAGCTACGGAAGGAATCGGAATTGCTGCTTTGCGCATAGAAACGTCAAGGCATTCTTTTTTTATTAAATTTGTGGTTTAATGCCTCGAAGAATGAATGAAAATTGGATAAGCGATCTGGAAATAAACAACTACAAATCCATCAAGAACATTAAAATGGATTGTCGGCGTATCAATGTATTGATAGGCAGGCCCAATGTTGGCAAGTCTAATATCCTTGAAGCCTTAGCATTGTACACAGCCCCTTATGCAGATAATACGAAGAAGTTCCTTTCTGATTATGTCCGGTATGAAAAATTAAATGACCTTTTTTATTTTTTAGACAGGAAGGAGCAGGTAAGCATCATATCAAACCTCGGGTTCGCAGCATTGCGGTTTCACATGAATGGGATTAATGGATACGATTTTATTACCGGGCCAGATATTGCCATTTTAGATTCGATGAATCAATCCGGCTCCGGCAATTCTCTCATGGAAAAGAACATTTTTTTTCAAAGCATCGTAGAAGGGCGGAGAGAAGAAGCAAAAGCTGTGAAGCCATACTATGCCGAGTTTACCGCAGACGAGCGCCTCCATACCCCATTCTCAAACAACAATTTGGGCTATGGCTCACCGATCAAAAAATATCACTTTAAATCGCTACTTGAGTACAAAAACAATTTCCCTTCTTTTTTGCTGCCCCCTTACGGCAACAATTTATTTACAATACTTGAAGGCAACCCGCAATTATGGGACGAATGTGCTGGAATTTTCAATAATTATGGATTAGATCTGCTGCTGGACACAATCGAAGAAAAGCTGGCAATACAGCGAAGGGCTGGGCGTTTCGTTACCAATGTCCCCTATTCCCTTACCGCCGATACGTTGCAACGCTATATTTTTCATCTTGCTGCAATAGAAACCAACAATAATTCCATACTGCTTTTTGAAGAGCCCGAAAGTCATTCTTTCCCGCCGTATATTTCACAGTTAGCCAGTAAAATAATAGAAAGCGAAAGTAACCAGTTCTTTATCGCCACCCACAGTCCATATCTGTTAACGCCCTTTATTGAGCAGGTTCCCCCCGGCGAGATTTCTATTTTTGTTGCTCGGTATGAAAACTATGAAACAAAAATAAAGGCGTTGAGCGAACAGGAGATTGATAACATTATGGAAACAGGGATTGACCTGTTTTTTAACATCCCGGCGTTTCAGGAATGATTGAAATAACAAGAGTCTTTCCCGAATGTGATGCAGACACTTTGTTTGTAGAATTGCTTCTGCAAAAAGGAAAGCCATCCCATTATCATGGGATCACAAATACAACCAAAGCTATACTGAAATCTAAACGAACAGATTTTATCATAGGAGTAGTGGACACAGACAAATTTAAGCGTGATAATGCTGATATTAAATCATTCAGCGAGGTTGTAACTAATAGGCTTAACGATGAAAACCTGTTAGTGATAAAACTACCAAATACTAACAAGCATATCATACGACTTCATCCGGCATTTGAACGATGGATATGGGAAGTTGCCAAGAAGTGCGGTGTCAACCCTGGTGAGTTTGGGTTTAATGACCTTGATAAAATTTATTAATGCCCCGAAACACCCAGATGGCACCTACAATAAGGATTTTAAGAGGTTTGTCAACGCCGTGATTCAACGGAATCCATCCGAGATACAAACTGTTAGGTACTGGTTAAATAAAGCAATAAGCTAAAGCTCATACCCTAAATAATCTTTACCTTTAGTACAATAAAAGAATCATGGACGAGTATATTTCATTTGAACAGATCCCGTTTGGCAGCGACAATTTTGCCGACAACCCTGAACCCAGATGCCCCTGTGTATTATTGTTGGATACATCCGGCTCTATGGGCGGCCTGCCCATAGCCCAGCTCAATGAAGGAGTAAGAACTTTTAAGCAGGAACTGATGATGGACCCGCTTGCTACCAAGCGGGTAGAAGTGGCCATTGTTACTTTTGGCCCCGTAACCGTTGAGGCCGACTTTCACACCGTACCAAACTTTCACCCTCGCGAATTGGACACTACCGGCGATACCCCGATGGGCGCCGCTATAAATACCGGCATCGAAATGGTGGCAAGGCGCAAGAAGGAGTATAAAGAGCACGGCATTTCTTACTACAAGCCCTGGATAATATTGATAACTGATGGCTCCCCTACCGACGACTGGGCAAAGGCGGCAATGAATGTAAAGGAAGGCGAGGCAAGTAAGAAGTTCGCTTTCTTTGCAATAGGCGTGGAAGGCGCTAGCATGGATATACTGAAACAAATATCGGTAAGAGCTCCGCTGAAATTAAAGGGGCTTATGTTCCGCGAGTTCTTTATGTGGCTCTCTGCTTCTATGAAAATGGTTTCCAGTAAAAATCCCGGCAGTGCCATAAACCTAATACCCCCAAGCGGCTGGTCCGAACTATGAAATGGAAAACAATAGGTAATAGTGTAAAGGGCACCTCACATCTTGCAACTGGCAAGAACTGTGAAGATGCAATTCAGTATCGCGTTGTTACTGACGGTGAGGGCAAAGAAATACTACTGTGCTGTGCGAGCGACGGTGCTGGCAGCGCGAAGTATGCTGTTGATGCTTCTTTTTATACCACCCGAAAAATAATTGATGGTCTCGCTGACCCCGCCTTTATAGAATCGGGCTTTACTGAGACCGGACTTTATAGTATCGTAGAGCATATCTATGCCGGACTAACGGAAGGAGCAAATGACAATGGCGTTGCGCTCAACGAATATTCCTGCACCTTGCTGGGTTGCTTTATCACTGCCGACAAAGCAGCATTCTTCCAGGTGGGCGATGGTGCCATTGTAAGGAATGATGGCAGCGGGTTTTATACACCTGTATGGTGGCCCCAGAATGGCGAATACCAGAACGCTACTTCATTTCTTGTAGACGACCCCACATTCAGCAATCTCAAGATCACCATCCTGAACGAAGCAGTAAATGAAGTTGCGATCTTCACCGATGGCCTGCAGATGCTGGCGCTGAATATGGAGGCAAGCAATGCCCACCAGCCATTCTTTACTCCGCTATTCAATCATCTGCAAATGGCGGACGACGAACAGAAAATAAATGTGCTCAACCGCAAGCTGGAAGAATTTCTTAACAGCGCAGCAATTAACGACCGCACAGACGATGACAAAACACTCTTTCTGGCCACTAGGCTACCGGCATGACATACAGGGGCAGCCATAATGAACAATATATAACGGGCCGCGAGCTGGGCAAGGGCGGCGAGGGATCGGTGTACGAGGTGCAGAACCATAGTGAGCTGGTACTGAAAAAATACAACGAGCCGCTTACCGCCGAAAAGATAGCCAAGCTGCACCACATGGTGGCTATCCGCAACGCTGGAATAGAGGCTTATGCCGCATGGCCGGCCGACATTGTTAAAGACGACCTGGGCACTATCTGCGGATTTGTAATGAAGAAGCTTACAGGCTATGTACCCCTGCACATGATCTTTAGCCCTATGGACAGGAAAAAACTGTTCCCAGATAAAGGCTACAACTTCCTGGTGCACGTGGCAAGGAACCTCACTACCGCATTCTACAAGCTGCATGAAGCCGGTCTTGTGATAGGCGATGTGAATGAGGGCAACATACTCATAAGTGCCTCTGGCCTTATCGCATTTATCGACTGCGATTCATTCCAGGTAAAAGGCGAAGCTAATTACTTCTTTTGCGAGGTAGGCGTGCCACGCTATACCCCACCAGAATTGCTGAAAGAAGGCTCTTTCCAGCAAGTGATAAGGACCGCCAATACCGATAGCTTCTCTATGGCGGTGCTCATATTCCAACTCTTGTTCTTAGGCCGCCATCCATTTGCAGGAAAGAATAAGCTTGCCGCCGATTTCGATGAAGAGACAGCCATCAGGAAGCGTGAGTTTGCCTATTCATTAGACAACAAAAAGAAAAAGCTCTTTCCGCCCGATAATAGCTTTAGCATCACCAATCTTTCAGATGATATTGTAGCGCTCTTCCACCGGGCTTTTGAGCAGGACGCCCGGCCATTGCCTGCAGAGTGGGTAAAGGCGCTCGATGCACAGCTTACAGACATGGTTACCTGTGGTGTTTCCCGGCTCCATTCCTATCCATCAAAGCTTGCCGAATGCCCCTGGTGTTATTTCCAGCAGCACAGGGGTATCCTTTATTTT
Organism: Bacteroidota bacterium; assembly: GCA_013288445.1. Classification (GTDB taxonomy): domain Bacteria; phylum Bacteroidota; class Bacteroidia; order Chitinophagales; family Chitinophagaceae; genus Nemorincola. The sequence continues at coordinate 15,332 of JABDBX010000035.1, read as the reverse complement.
CTCGACGACAGTTACCTCCATGCTACCTCCGCGCTAGGCGATATCGAAAGCTTTGTAAACGGTTTCAGCGTAGAAAAGCTGGAACTAAAAAAATGGGACAGAACACCCGATTACACAGGCATCAAGCCCCCCCCAATTGATAAACAGTTTTACAGGTACAGGCGCTCTAAGTGGGTTGGGGCTTTTGCGCTGGTTATTTGTGCAGTACTGTCTTTTGTATTCCACACCACTCCGCTGCTCACCTTCATTTCTTTGTTTTTGTCCATGCTTGTGTTTATGTATTCGCCCTGGACACTACGGTTGAATACCGAACTGAAAAAAAGAACAAGCGCCGTTGAGCAATTGAAACTAAGACTGGAAACACTGATAAAAGAATACGACCACCCCTCAGAGGTCAGCAATTACAACAAGGGACTCAGCTTGCTGCATAAGTATGTACACGACTTCAGGCGGCTGCCGGAAGAATTTGAGCGAAGGAAAAAACTGATGGAAGAGCGCATATACAACGAGCAACTCGATGAATACCTTGCTGCATTTGATATAGAAAGCCACGCCATTCCATCGTTCGGCTCAACAAGGAAAACCGCACTGTTTAATAATGGCATAAGAACCGCCGCCGATATCGCAAAGCTATATACCATGAAGGTACCGGGCATCGGCCCCAAAAATCTACAGGTATTGCTCGACTGGCAGCGGCAACTGGCGTCTGGCTTTGTGTATATTCCTGACCAACACAGGATAACCATGCGTATGCAGGAGGTAAACAACGACATTGCCAAGATAAAGACCAACCTCGAAACCCTTATCCGTAAAGAGTACCAATCCCTCAACTACCTGAAACTAAACATCACCAATCGCGCAGCAGTTCTGGAGCGCCATATCATTGACCTATCCGTAAAGGCACACGTAGCAGGGCTGGAGATAGCGGCTTTTAAGAAATTGGCAGCGTAGAGGCTGTCCAAAACAAGTCAGCGTATTTTCTCCTTTTGCCCCGGTACCTCAATCATTGACTTAGCGAAAAAGTCCTGCTGGGCGATGCTGAAGGCATCCGACGTTTATAGAAAATCTAATGCAAAATGACTGACGATGCCGAAGGTATCGAACCTGCATTTACATAGATTACTCCCTAAGTCAATGACATTGTCCCGGCACCCCACTCACAGCTATTTATTTTTTATAAATCTTAGGCAATAAAGCGATAAATTTGTTTCTTATTCAGGAAACTTTTACCTTTGAAAACAAAAGCCTATGGGCGATAAATTCAATGTTCAGTTCCTGGAAGAAGCTACAGACTTTCTTGATACGCTTGATGAAAAATCAAGAGACAAAATAATCTACAACATTTATAAAGCCAGAACAATAAACGACAGTGAGCTGTTCAAAAAACTTGTTGACGACATTTGGGAATTCAGAACATTGTATAATAAAACCTTCTACAGGCTGCTCGCATTTTGGGACAATACCGGTAACGAAAGAACGCTCGTAATTGCCACCAATGGCTTCATAAAGAAAACTAAGAAAACGCCTAAAACGGAAATAGAAAAAGCAAAGGCCTTACGCAAAATATATTTTGAACAGGTAAAATAAAATGAAAATGACTAGCTCGAAAAAAATTAAAAATGTATAGCCTGGACGAAGTAACAGACAAATATATTGGTAAAGCAGGAACCCCCAAACGCGAAGCGTTTGAAAATGAATTGAGGATTGAGATGCTTGGGCAGGCAATTAAAGAAGCGCGACATCAACGCAATCTTACACAGGAGCAATTGGGTAAGTTAGTGGGCGTTCAAAAGGCGCAAATCTCGAAACTAGAAAACGGCGTGACCGATGCAAGGTTTGAAACCATCCTGAAAGTTTTTAAAGCGCTTGGCGCGAAAATCAATTTTAATGTTGAATTGCTAAATCACCAGGTTGAGTTTGGGTAATCCCAAGTTAGTGGGTTAACTTTTTGCGGCATTTTTTCGATGTCCACATGGCCCACGTGACTTATTTACGGAGTTAAAATTTACGGAAGCGGGACGCTTCGGCATGTGCGGACGAAGCGAGACGCTTCGGCATGTACGAGGTGGTTACGTTTAAGAAATTGGCAGCGTAGGGCATTTACTTACAAGAGGATCGGGTTGCAGTTACACCATCTTCGTATAGTGTGTCGGGGCATAGATCGAGATCGCCGGGCCACAGAATAGATCCGTTAAAAGTCTTTACCTGTTTGAATTGACTGTAGTCTTGCAAAGAAGAAAAAATGCCCTTACGTAGATATGGCTTTACGTCAAACAATTTTTGTTCATCATTATTAAAAGTGATACACAGCATATAATCGGGTTGCACCTGCACGTTCCTGACTCTTGGATTCATAATGATTTATTTAAGTGGTTCAATTTGATATATCCTTTCACCTGCAATCGCCAATTTCCAATTTGCCATCAAATCTTCCCTGTGTATCTCAATCCAGGCCTGCACTTTTCCGAAAAGTGCGATTTTATTATTTATGCCAGGATATTCCCAATTCCTCACTAAGAAGTTTAGTAAAAAAAGAAATGGCCACGTCAATTAGTTTACTATTTAGTCTCTTGGTTAATCGCAAAGTAGATTCTTCTCCATCTTTACCTTTAATAATTATGATGAACCTCTGTTCTATTAATTTCACTAAATCGTCTTCAGTCTCTTTTTTGGTAACTGTACCTGAATGGTGAATAACCTTATTTCTGACCTTATAAGCCGTTTTAATGAATTCCCACTCTCCATTTAAGTAATTAAAATCAACGTTGCAGCTTTTTACTAAATATTTTTTACATTTTTCAAGATCAGACATTCCTGCCAAATCAGAAATTTTATACTTTGAATTTGAAAATTCACTATGATTATTGCAAATCTTTTTCAACTCGAATTCTATAAACGATGTTATTTGAACTAAAAGAGAATTACGAAAATGACCCATAAAGATTACCGATATCTCGTTTAATTCTTCTGAGAGATCATCAACTGCATCTTTGAATTTTCTCGGAATAAAACTACTGCGTTTTTCAGTCTCTTCTTCCATACTTTCGAATATCATTGATATATTTTCAGCTTCTCCCTCCAAATAGTTTTCAACCATTTCGTGGTAGCGTTCATATTTTTTCAATGAGACTTTGGTTAAGTGCAATAATAGCTTTGCTTGGGAAAACCCCATAAAAATTTGTTTTAAATAGCAAACGTACGGAAATAAATAAAATCTATTTGCCGTTGCAGGTCTTATCGTCAGCCCCGCAACGTTCGCGCCGGACACACAACACCTATCCTAGCCAACACTAAAATATCCATGATAAACAGCATTCGACCTGTAAAAGCACAATAGCAGCACATCATATAAATCCCCGCTCATCAATTTAGTTATTGGTACAAGCTTTGTGCCTCTTATTAATACATCAATGACCATATGCTTAATTTTCCACATCACACCACCGGCTACCAGAAACCAGACACCCCACATACTGGCAAAATAGGGTGTCAAATGGGGTGTCCCAAAAATTCTTCTATCTTCAAATCCCTTTCCAGGCGTATCATACAAGCGAACTAACAATATGAAGTTATCCACAAAACATTTTTTCATCGTCCGCCGTAGCCTTTGGCGCAGGAGGATCATCGTCCGCCGTAGCCCTTGGCGAAGGAGGATTATCGCCCTTCGTAGCTTGCCGTGAATACATTATAAAGATAGTTTAATAACTTTACCACATGGAATGGAAACCCTTTATTGTATCTGATAAGGAAATATTACTTGGAAAGCCGACAATTATTAATACCCGCATTTCTATTGAGCTAATCCTGGAATTGTTATCAGCCGGATGGACAGAGGATATGATCTATGAAAGTTACCCAAAGTTGAAGCCTGTACATTTACAAGCCGTTTTCGCTTATTTGAAGGCAAAGACAGTATAAGTCATAACTGCATTTTCCAATTCTTGTTGTGAACTTTCCTCCCAAAAAATCATAAATAATCGTACTTTTGCAGCCTACTTTTATCATATAATACTTAATGCTAACGCAAGAGCCTTTAAAGGCAAAATGGCATATCGTGGCGCTGTCGCGCGCAAAAGACTACAACCAGCTATTAAAGCCAAATCTTAGCGGCATGGTGGTATTCAGCAGTGTCATTGGGTATCTCATGGCTCCAAACATTCACTTTGCCTGGACAGATCTGGTGGTGTGGCGGCAGATCATTACACTCTTTATAGGTGGTATGCTGGTCACCGGCGGTGCCAACACCATCAACCAGATATTGGAGCGCGAAAGCGACTCCCTCATGCAGCGCACCCGCCTCCGCCCCATGCCCGATGGCCGTATGCACCATTACGAGGCCTGGGTATTTGCCGCAGTTACGGGCATTAGCGGCGCATTGTTACTGGGTTATTTTTTCAATCCTCAGGCCGGCGCACTAAGCTTTCTCTCGCTATTACTATATGCCTTTGCATACACCCCAATGAAAAAAGTCCACCCTGTAGCCGTTCTTATCGGTGCTATTCCAGGGGCATTGCCGCCGCTTATAGGCTGGGTGGCCGCTACGGGCAGCTTTGGCATTGGTGGCTGGGTGTTGTTTACTTTGCAGTTTTTCTGGCAGTTCCCCCACTTCTGGGCCATTGCCTGGGTAGCTTTCGATGATTATAACCGCGCTGGCATACGCATGTTGCCCACCCGCGAGCGGGAAACAAGGTTCACCGGCATACAGTGTATGATGTACAGCATAGTGCTTATACCTATGGCTATGGTACCGCGCTACATAGGGCTCACAGGCTCCGTTGGCACATGGGTGTGTGTGGCCTGTGGCTTGATGTACTTCGCTGCCTCAGTTGCCTTCTACCTGAAAAACGATTATAATTCGGCTAAGAAAGTAATGTTCGCATCATTCATTTATTTGCCAACAATTTTGCTGGCGCTGGTGATTGATAAATTATAAATTCCAAAGATAAAATTCCAAATTCCAAGCGTAAATTTTAAATAACAAAAATCAAATTCCATATAACAAACCACTAAACGACCATTTACTATACTTTGCACGACATAGATTTGCGCTTTTTTGAAATGAGGGGCAGCCCTGGAAGGGTGTAATCTAATAGCGATGGGCATCGCCCATCGAACTCGCGAAGGACACATAACTAACAACAAGAAACCACAAAACGACTATCTACTAAATACTAACGACTATCTACTGATAATGAATACAATAATGCATCCGGTGAAAGAGAGGAGAAAGATACACCCCCAGAAATTTATGATGTGGGTTGCGATGGCAAGTATAAGCATGGCTTTTGCCGGTCTTACCAGCGGCTACATGGTGCGCGAGGCGCAGGGCAACTGGCGTCTCTATACCCTACCATCAACATTTAGCTTTTCTACTGTAGCTATATTTATCAGCAGCTTCACCATGATCGCCGGAGTCAGGGCGTTTAAAGCAAGGCAAATGTCTAAGTATAGGTTGCTGATCTCTGTTACCCTATTCCTGGGCCTTTTATTTGGCGCATTGCAGTTTACGGGGTTTTATCAGCTATACCATCAGTTGCAGCAAGTTAGAATAAACGGGCAGGTGCTCAATGAGCTTTCTACCGTGCGTGTAAACGGAAATCCCAGCGAATCTTTCTTATTTATTATTGCCGGATTGCATCTTGCCCATCTTTTGGGTGGGATTATTGCATTATTATTTGTATTTTTCCGCGCATTTAGAACACGTGTAAAGACCTACAATGCAACAGGGCTGGAGATTGTAGCCACTTACTGGCACTTCATGGATGCATTGTGGATATATTTATTTGTGTTCTTTCTGGTAAATCAGTAAAATTATTTAGAAATTCGCACGCGGATTCATCCCGGCAACGGGAAAACACTTAAAACAGTCTATGTCACAAACAACAGTAGTTACTACAGCGCCGGAACCAAAATTATGGGCCGGAGGCCGCTCGCCATACAATGTGAGCTATGGAAAAATGATGACCTGGTTTTTCCTTTTGTCTGATGCTCTTACATTTGGCGCATTCCTTATCTCTTATGGTACCACGCGCTTTTTCAGCTCTGTATGGCCAGACCCTAACCAGGTGTTCAAGGCGTTTCCTTTTATGGAAGGCCACAACCTGCCCCTCTTGTTTGTGAGCTTGATGACCTTTATACTTATCATGAGTTCGGTGACCATGGTGCTTGCGGTTCATGCCGGTCACTATGGCGATAAGAAGAATGTAGCTAAATGGCTCCTCTGGACCATCATAGGCGGCATCTGCTTCCTTAGCTGCCAGGCATGGGAATGGACGCATATGTACAGCGAGTGCATTAACACATGGAGCAATGTTCCCGGCCAGGTAAAACATGGCCTTTGGGGCTCTTTCACCGATGTGAATACTCCAGTTGAGGAATTCCGCCAGTTCTTTAACCCACATAAAGAATCTGTGCAGAATATTCTTACCAACCAGCCGTTGATAGCTATGCAGTCCACGCACAACTTCTTCAATTACTTCTTTACCATTACTGGTTTCCATGGTGGTCACGTTACCTCAGGGGTCATCTTTAATATCCTGATACTGGTTAATACAGTTAACGGCGTTTATGAGCGTCGCGGCCATTACGAAATGGTAGAAAAGATAGGTCTTTACTGGCACTTCGTAGATCTCGTTTGGGTATTCGTATTCACGTGCTTCTACCTGCTGTAAACCCCAAACCCCTAAAGGGGCTTCCCTACAAGTTTAAATAATCAATTGAAAAAATATTTTTATGTCATCACACCATCATCAGAATAGTATCCAGCATTTATACGAGGGCGACCAGTCCAAGCTTTATTCAGGTGTTCTACAGCACCACACCGATGTAAATTCGGAAGAAAGCAAAAACCAGGTGAAAAGGATATGGAAGATATTCTGGATTCTATTGGCAATAACTATTGCCGAGGTTATCATGGGTATGTTCTTTAGCCACCAGATGCCTAAGGCGCTTGTAGCGTTTTTCTTTCTCGCCCTTACTATACTGAAGGCTGGCTATATCGTTGCCGTGTTCATGCACCTGGGCGATGAGTTCAAGAATTTTATGGTCACGGTGTTAATACCGCTGGTGTTGTTTGTGTGGTTCATTATTGCCTTCCTTGCCGATGGCGGATTTTGGCTGCGCATGAATGATGAGTCACAGGCAAGGCATAATAGCGCGCAGGTTCAGCAAGCGCCTTCACATGAGTAATAAACGGTCTAACGGTAAGTTTTTTATTGGAATAGCGGTAGCCGTAATGGTACCGCTATTCTGCTATTTGGTGGTCAACGAAATGTCGAAAGGCAAGGTGAATGTGCCGCATTATTACAACGCCGAGCGGGTGGATAATAGCAAAGCAAAACCCGACACAATATATCACCAGGTGGCAGACCTTGTGCTCACAAACCAGCTTGGCCAGAAGGTTTCGCTTAATAATGACCTTAAAGGGAAGATGTTGGTGATAGATTTCTTCTTTACCACCTGCACTTCAACATGCCCGCAGTTGACGAAGAACATGTGGATGTTGCAAACAAGCTTCAAGAAAGACAACAGGAAGGAGATATCTCTGGATACCACGGTACAGTTTATATCCATCACAGTAAATCCCGAACACGATTCCTTCCCGGTATTACGGGCTTATGCCGACCGCTATGGAGCCAACCACGACCATTGGTGGTTCCTTACCGGAGATAAAAAAACGATCTATGATTATGCCCGCAACGAGCTGCACCTACCCGTAGGCCCAGGCGATGGCGGCGCCGAAGACTTTATTCATTCCGACAAATTTGTGCTGCTGGATAAAGACAGGTATGTACGCGGCTATTACGACGGCCTTAATGCTAAAGAAGCAAACCAATGTACCGAGGACGTGGTAATGCTGAATATGGAATGGAAGCATGGGAAGCAGTGATTGGTTAATAAGGTAATTAGTTAATAAGGCAATAGGTTAAAAAGGCATGTTAATAGGTGTCATATTGGATGCACTTTCGGGGAGTTTGGAATTTGGGATTTTTACTTTTGGATTTTGAGATTTGGGATTTTTACTTTGGGATTTCAATTTTTTACTTTTAATATTTAATTTTTTATGTTGATTCCTGCTATTAAACAGAATGATAAGCAAGCAAAGCTGCTGATATGGACCGTGTCGTTTGTAGTATTTGCAGCTGTGGTTTTCCTCACCAATTTTAAGCCACTACAAGGCCTGGATCTGGGCTTTAATGTACACTTACTGGCATTGTTCAATGCCATTATTAATGCTACAGTCTCCGTGCTTTTGGTGTGGGCGCTACTTGCCATAAAGAACAAGCAATACATTATGCATAAACGGCTAATGCTTGCTGCAATAGTGCTTTCCTCACTGTTCCTTGTTTCTTATATCGGGCACCACCTGCTATCTGGGGAGACCAAGTATGGGGGTGAGCATAACGGGCTCTATTACTTTTACCTCTTCATCCTCATCACGCATATTTTCTTAGCCACGGTTATTCTTCCTTTTATTCTCTTCACTGCCTACCGTGCCCTCACAGGCGAATATGAAAAGCATAAAGAGCTGGCGAAATATACCTGGCCTTTGTGGCTGTATGTGAGCATTACGGGGGTATTGGTTTATTTGCTTATCAGCCCATACTATGTGCCGCATATATAGTACGCAGCCTACGCTCTTTTCTGTGGTTTATATGGCGAGAGATTGAAGTTGACTCCCTTATCGGCTATGCTCCTTAGGTTGTACTTAGTTTGCAGGTTTGCCCAAATATCGGGAGTTCCGCCAAAAACTGTGGCTATCCGGTAGCACATCTCGGGGCTTATTTCAGACTTCCCATTAATAACATTTGAAAGTGTTGTGCGGGTTACGCCCAGCAACTTGGCTGCTGCCGTTATCGTCAACTCATTCGATTTTATCACCTCTTCGCGCAATATTTCACCAGGGTGAATATTTTTCATTTTTCTGTTAAGCATATTATTTCATTTTAATGATAGTCAATATAATCCAAATCAAAGGCATCCCTCCCATCAAAGCGAAAAATGATCCTGTAGTTTTTATTCACCTTCAGGCTCCAGAAGTCTTTAAACTCGCCACTTAATTTATGAAGCCCCCAGTTTTTGAATGCTGCAAAATCCTGGGGAACCTGAGCCGCACTATCAATCACTTCCAGCATCATTTCAACTCTATTCACAAGATCGGGCGGAAGCTTACTGTCATTACCTCCTTCCCAAAGCAACCTTAACCCTTTATGCCGGATAGTTTTTATCACAATTATTCTGTATGGTGTAAAGTTACGCTTTACGACAATATTTTGTCCAGGAATATTGTTTTACCTATTTTAGCCCGATAACGAATTAACCATTTGACTACATTTGGGCAATTGACTACTACAAAGTAACTTTATGATATGAAAAAGCGTTTACTGATAGCTTTAATGCTGGTGATGATGGCGCCTGCTGTATGGGGGCAGGGGTGCGCAGTGTGTACAAAAATGGCCCAGGGCATGGATAGTAAGAGCGCTAAGGGGCTGAATGGCGGCATTATTTATCTTGCGTTCTTACCGCTTACCCTTATGGGTACCATTGGGTTCATATGGTGGAAGCATAACAAAGGCATACCCAAAAATTAACCCCAAATCATACCATGAAACGATATGTCTTAGCATTAACCTGTATCATTTGTATTACCTTCTTCGCGACCGCCTGCCGCGAGAATGTGTTGAGAGGAGAAGGCAACAAATCATCATCAGTGCCAGATGTTACCGGGTTCAATTCCGTGAGGATAGAAATATCACTCAAAGCTATCGTAAACATGCAGGAGGGTGCGCAGCCCTCGGTGAAATTTGATGGTTACGAGAATATCCTGAAACATATAAAAACCAAGGTAGAGAATAATAAGCTCATCATCTACTCAGACCTGGATGATACATGGACAATGGACAGCGAGGATATTACAGCAACCATCACCATGCCGTCTATCACAGCGCTCACGCTGGCCGGGGCTCCGGATGCAGAAGTACATGGCAACATCACAGGCACTGATTTTAAACTGGATATATCAGGCGCCAGCAATGTGAAGTTAGATAATGTAAATGTGGATAATTTTGGCGTTGAGGTATCTGGCGCGGGCGATATAACTGTAAAAGGCGGAGCGGTAAAACATGCCGTTTATGAGATCAATGGGGCAGGCACATTAAAGGCATACCCGCTGCAGGCCAATGAAACAGAGGCAACAATTTCCGGCGCTGGTACAAGCCAGGTAACGGCATTACAAAAGCTGACTGCCAACATCAATGGTGCAGGAACCATAAAATACAAGGGACACCCTGAAGTGGTAAAAGAGGTCTCAGGTGTGGGCACTATAAGCGATGCCAACTAAAACCGCAAAAAAATTATAGCTTGTTTTCATAAATGATTCGGGTATGTCGAGACGATATTCATTGCGGATGTTTCTTTTATTGGCGGTCTTTTTTAGCACAAAGATACTGGCGCTTGCCCAGGCCGACCCGATAGAGCGGTTGTGGTATAATGAGGAAAAGACAGCCAAAATACAGATCTACAAGGCCACAGATGGCAGATTCTACGGCAAGGTTGTCTGGTTGAAAGAACCTAACCGGGATGGCAAACCCAAAACGGACATAAACAACCCTGACGAAGCCAGGCGCAACGATCCTGAGATGGGCTTGCCGGTGCTGAAGAAGTTTAAAAAAGATGGTGAAAACGGCTACGAAGATGGCACTGTTTATGACCCATTAAATGGCAAAACTTACAGCTGCAAAATGACGCTTAAAGGCGATGAACTGCATGTAAGGGGCTACATCGGGTTTTCATTGATCGGTCGAACGGCAACATGGACAAAGGCCAATTAAGAGATATTTTTCGCCTTGGTTTTAATTGGCTGTTCATAAAATAATATTGAATTAATATCCGCGTTGTACTATTAACCCTGATTTTCAAATTGGTACGGGTCGTAATTGTTTCTCAGCATTAAATTTGCACTATGGCATCTGTAATAAAGAAAATAAATGAGTACAATGCCGGTACATCAGCGCCGTTGCTGGAGTTGAAAATGAGCGCCCTTAAAGAAAGTCCGTTCCGGTTTTTCAGGGGTACCTGCCATTTATTTGCGGCCGATTTTGTGAAACTGTATGACTACAAACCAAAAGTAAAAGCCTGGATATGCGGCGACCTCCACTTCGAGAACTTTGGCTCATACAAGGGGGAAAACAGGCAGGTATATTTCGACCTTAACGATTTTGATGAGGCAATTCTTGCCGGGCCTGAGCCTGAAGTAGCCCGCTTTCTTACCAGCATTATCGTAGCAGCGGGGCAGATGAAGGCGGGTGCTATTGGGCTGCACAAAACCCTGCACGATATTATGAATGCCTACGTAACCACGATCCTGGAAGGCAAAGCACTGATGATGGAGGCTGATGTGGCACATGGCGAATTTAAAAAGTATTTTGAGCGGTTGGGTACCTTTGACCGGGAATCATTTATTGCGAAGCGCACCTATAAGCATAAAGGCGCGTTACTGCTAAAGGCAGACAACATACACTTTATGCCGCTCGACGACAGCCGGAAAGCTAAGGTATATGAGGGCCTTAGCCCATTGCTGGATACAGGCCGCTTTCAGCACTTTGTATTTGAAGATGCGGCTTTCCGCATTGCAGGCACGGGTAGCCTGGGACTGGAACGGTATTGTGTGCTGTGCTATAGCAAGAAGAAAGGGAAGCGCTACCTAATAGATGTGAAGGAAGCGCGGAGATCATGCTACAGTTCGCTTATAAAGGTTAAGCAGCCCCGTTTTAAGAACGAGGCAGAAAGGGTGAACGCAGCGGGATATTTGATGCAGTTCAATTCCCCTGCATTTTCCTCAACTGTGAATATAGATGGCAAGTGGTATATTGTAAAAGAGTTACAGTTCCTGGACGACCGGATGAATGTGGCCGATTTTGAAGATGACTTTAATTTATTCAGTTCAGTAGCGGTGGAGATGGCCGTGCTTATGGCTTATGCCCACCTGCGCAGTAGCGGTCACATGCACTCCTCGACTGCCGATGACCTTCAGCGCTTTGCAGAAAAGAAGCAGTGGCAAAAAGATATTATTGAAGTAAGCGCTACGCTTGCAAAAAAGAACCACAAATACTACAGGGAATTTACCAAAATAGAATAGCAAATGGACCAACCCCAGTAGTATCTGTGAGTGGTCCATGCAATAATAATATCTAGAGTCCCGATTTAGAAATGTTATTGGGCTTACGAGACCACACCTATTAACCTATTAACCTATTAACCAATTACCCAATTAACTTGTCAACCCCTTCCCGTGGCAGGCTTTATACTTCTTGCCACTGCCGCATGGGCAAAGGTCATTCCGCCCTATCTTGGGGCCAGCCTGCACCGGTGTGCGCTTCACCTGGGGAGCAGGGTCAGGTGTTTCTGTGTAGTAGTCTTCTTCATCAGCGGCATAATCGCTACCCCTTGCATCTATCTGGGCTTTGTTCACCCGCATCTTGCTCATATCGGTGGGTGGTTCCGGCATTCTTGCAGCCTGTGGCGGCGCATCCTGTATAGGTATCCCGGAGCGCAACAAGAAGGAGATAATATCCCTGTTGGTCTCCGTCATCATTTGCTTGAACAAGTTAAAAGCTTCAAACTTATAGATAAGCAGCGGGTCTTTTTGCTCATAAGATGCCATTCTCACCGACTGGCGCAGATCGTCCATAGCGCGCAGGTGGTTTTTCCAGGCATCGTCTATCATACCCAGGGTAATATTCTTCTCCAGCGACTGTAGCACAGGGTATGCCTGCTGTTCCACTGCCTCCTTTAGCGACACATATACCTGCATACCGCGAATACCATCGGTGAACGGAACTACTATATTATCTATACGGTCACCGTTATCTTTAAGTATTTGCGACAGCGTTGGCAGCATCTGCTCCCTTATAGCGCCACCCTTACGGGTATAAAAGTCTTTTACCTGGTGGTATAGCTGCTCACCTATTACGTTGGCATCTGCTTTCGCCAGTTCTTCAGGGCTCATTTCCAACTCTATCATCAGGTGCTTCATTACCTCCAGCTTGAAGGCATCCGCATCCTTGTTCCCGGCATACTGCTCTGCAATGGCCAGGCATACAGAGAACATGGCATTGTCTAAATCTATAGCTAAACGCTCGCCAAACAATGCGTGCCTGCGGCGCTTGTATATCACATCGCGCTGGGCATTCATTACATCATCGTACTCCAGCAGGTTTTTACGCATCCCGAAGTTGTTCTCTTCCACCTTGCGTTGCGCACGCTCTATGGATTTGGAGATCATGCTGTGTTGCAATACCTCGCCGTCTTTATGGCCCATCTTATCCATCAGAGAGGCTATACGCTCAGAACCAAACAGGCGCATCAGGTCATCTTCAAGAGAAACAAAGAATTGCGAACTGCCCGGGTCGCCCTGGCGGCCTGCACGACCGCGCAACTGGCGGTCCACACGGCGGCTTTCATGGCGCTCTGTACCTATAATGGCAAGACCACCTGCTTCTTTTACGCCCGGCCCCAGCTTTATATCCGTACCACGACCAGCCATGTTGGTGGCAATGGTTATGGCTCCTGGTAATCCCGCTTCGGCCACTATTTGTGCTTCCCGAGCATGTTGCTTTGCATTAAGTACATTATGGGGTATCTTCTTCTGCTGTAGCATACGGCTCAGCAATTCCGACACTTCCACCGACGTTGTGCCCACAAGCACTGGGCGGCCTATGGCACGCAGCGCTTCTATCTCGTCAATAGCTGCTTTATATTTTTCACGCTTGGTCTTATATACCAGGTCTTGCTGGTCCTTACGGGTTACCGGCAGGTTGGTAGGTATAGTTACTACGTCCAACTTGTATATTTGCCAAAACTCGCCGGCTTCTGTTTCCGCCGTACCGGTCATGCCGCACAGTTTGTGAAACATACGGAAGTAATTCTGCAGGGTCACCGTAGCAAAAGTTTGTGTTGCGGCTTCCACCTGCACGTTTTCTTTGGCTTCTATCGCCTGGTGCAGCCCGTCGCTATACCGGCGGCCATCAAGGATACGGCCTGTCTGCTCATCTACTATCTTCACCTTTCCTTCCATCACCACATACTCCACGTCTTTATCAAACAGGGTATATGCTTTCAGTAATTGCTGCACAGAATGGATGCGGTCGGCCTTAATAGCGTAGTCTTGTATAAGCGCATCTTTGCGCTGGGCTTTTACTTCGGGGGTAACTTCCAGTTTTTCAATCTCGGCAAGCTCAGAGCCAATATCGGGAAGTATAAAGAAGTTGGGGTCTTCGCCGGAGCCGGTAATAAGCGCAATGCCTTTCTCGGTGAGGTCCACACTATTGTTCTTTTCATCAATGGCAAAGTAGAGTTCCACGTCCACCTTGGGCATGTTGCGGTTTTGTTCCCCTATGTAGTAATTCTCTGCCTTTTGCAATAATTGCTTGTTCCCTTCTTCGCTCAGGAACTTTATCAGTGCGCTGTTCTTAGGCAGGCCGCGGTAGGAGCGGTACAACTGCAATCCCCCGGTGTCTTTGTCTGTCTTGCCATCTGCTATCAGCTTTTTGGCTTCAGTGAGGCTTTGGTTGGCTATTCGGCGCTGCGCTTCTATCAGCTTTTCAATACGCGGTTTCAGTATATGGAACTGCTGCTCATCGCCCTTTGGTATGGGGCCGGAAATAATAAGCGGGGTACGCGCATCGTCTATCAATACGCTATCCACTTCATCCACCATCGCGAAATGGTGCTTGCGCTGTACCATCTCACTCGGGTGGTGTACCATGTTATCGCGCAGGTAATCAAAGCCAAATTCATTGTTGGTACCGTAAGTTATGTCGGCAAGATATGCCTGGCGGCGCTCCTGCGAGTTAGGCTCATGTTTGTCTATACAGTCCGTAGTCAATCCCAGCCATTCAAACAGTGGGCCGTTCCACTCCTGGTCACGGCGGGCCAGGTAGTCATTTACAGTAACTATATGCACCCCTTCGCCTGCAAGGGCATTGAGGTACGCAGGCAGCGTGGACACCAGCGTTTTACCTTCACCAGTTGCCATCTCCGCTATCTTGCCATCATGCAGCACCATGCCGCCTATAAGCTGCACATCATAGTGCAGCATATTCCAGGTAACCTGTATGCCCGCAGCGCTCCATGTATTTTTATAAATAGACTTATCGCCATCTATACGGATATGGTCTTTTTCAATTGCCAGTTGCCGGTCCAGGTCTGTAGCAGTAGCTATCATTTCCTGGTTGTCCTTAAACCTGTGAGCGGTTTCCTTTACCACAGCAAAGGCCTCTGGCAATATATTACGCAACACTTCCTCTATCAGCTCATCGCGCTTTTTCACCAGC
>JABDBX010000034.1 GCA_013288445.1 Bacteroidota bacterium | reverse complement strand
CATGCTTTTCAGTGCTTATTTCCAGCCGGTGGCCAATGCTGAACTTTGGCTTCAGATGGTAGGTATATTGTGTCGAATCGCTGTTGTAAGTAGTATCTGTCTTTCCCCAGGTATAGCTTTGCTGCAAAAGAAAAGTGAAGTCGCGCTGCATGTTAGACACGGTTGACCTCGTAATGCTATATTCATCGTTCTGGTAGGCTGCATCCACCGTGCGCCTGTCGGTATATACCGGGTTTATCAGTTCTGTATCATTTACTATGCCACCATTCTCATCGTGCTGCTCCTTATTATATACCATAGCGGCATAGAGTTTGTAGCGCTTATTCAGGCTTTTGTAGTTGGTAGTGAAGCTGGCATTGTCATTATTGTTGCGCTCTGTTTTAAAGAATCCCGGCGAATTGGTCTTACGGTACTCAACTGCAAAGTTCCAGTTCGGCTGTATGTTTTGCGTGTGCATGATGCTGGCCGTTTGCTCTAATTTGGAGCCCAGCAAATAATTGAATGCGGAATATGGCCGGCTGGTATTATAATATCCCAGGCTGTCTATATTAAATCGGTAAATGTCAAAAACGTGGTAGCCAAGCGTAGGCCCCACGCGGTCTTCGGGCGTAAAAAGGAGGTTATTGGCAGGGCTGCCCAGGTTGCCCAGGTCACGGTACCACGGCTGTGTGAATTGGTTTCGCTGGAAGGTATGCAACGAAGTATCGGGATAATATACCTGCGCCGAATTAAGCTTTTCGTAAGATATCCGCGCCTCTTCGTCCTTCCACTTCGTGGTGTTCGATTTGTTCATGCTCGTATCCTTCGAGCCCGTGGCGGGGTTGCCGGTCGGCATGGTAGTTTGTGCAAAGGAAGCCCGGCTGCATAATAGCAAAAGTGCTAAGAATATTACATAAATATTGCTCTCCTTTGATCTGTTTTTCAACTGCAACTCAATTTATTTACGTATGTAACGGATGGAGCAAAGTTAAGTGACGGTGGCAAAATAAGTGCAGGCAACGTTAAATAGGTTCTGGCATTATTTCTGGTAATGATACCGAAGAGAATATACTATGATTTTGTTCTGATTACATTTGTAAACAATCCTGTGCTCATCATTAATACGTCTCGACCACCAATCAGCCCATTCATATTTCAGCCTTTCGGGTTTACCAATACCTTCAAATGGGTTGTGCTGAATAGCTTCTACTAATTGCCTGATTCTTTTAAGAATAATAACGCTACCGGGCTTTTTCCAGTGATCAAGGTCTTGAAGGGCAGTAGGCATGAATACTACTTCCATATATCATCTAAACTAATCGTTACTCCTTCCCCGTTTTTTTCCTGTTCGGCAGCCTCTTTCAAATGCGTCTTCATAGCAGGTGATTGGGAAAGATATTCAGTTTCATCCTGTTCCTTTTCATTTGCACTGTAACTGATATGTAACGCATCTAGAAATAGCCTTATTGCCGTCTCCTGGTCATTATCAGCCGGATGGATAATTAATGTACTCATAATAGCAAATATACCAAACCTTGCTTGTTTTGCCAACAAACAATAAGGTAAGCCTGGTAACAATCGCCCATTTTTAGCGAGCTGGGTCTAACGTGTTTATCCTCTTCACCAACCCCGTAACCAGCGTTGCCATTTTTGGCGCGGCGGCATTAGCAGCCTCCAGCACCTCGTCATGGGTTATTTTTACCGGTACATCACTAACGCCTATATCTGTGATAACGCTTATAGCAAATACCCTCATGCCTCCATGCCGTGCCACAATTACTTCGGGCACAGTACTCATACCCACAGCATCACAGCCTATAGTATGCAGCCATTTGTATTCCGCCGGGGTTTCAAAGGTCGGCCCCTGTAAGCCAACATAGGTGCCAGAGCGAACAACAATGCCGCTTTCATCTGCAACCTGTTTTGCATAGGCTATAAGCTTGTGGTCGTAAGCCTCGCTCATATCCGGGAAACGGGTGCCTAAGCGCTCATCATTAGCACCTCTGAGTGGGTGTTCGGGAAAAAGATTTATGTGGTCTTTAATGATCATGAGGTCGCCAATGGCAAAACCGGGATTGGTGGCACCCGTAGCATTTGACAAGATCAGCGTTTCCACGCCCAGCGCCTTCATCACCCGCACGGGGAAGGTCACCTGCTCCATGCTATACCCTTCGTAGTAGTGGAAGCGGCCAGCCATGAGCATTACATTACAGCCGCTCATTTTCCCGAACAGCAGGCAACCGTTATGCCCCTTCACCGTTGACACCGGGAAGTTCGGAATATCAGCATAGTCTATTTCCGTTTCTATTTCAATGGCATGGGTAAGGTCGCCCAGTCCGCTGCCCAGTATTATGCCTATAGTAGGCTTGCTGGCTATCTTGCTTTCTATAAAGTCCTTGGTGGTCTGTATTTTATCGTATAAGCTCATTTTGTAGCGGTTTGTTATTCCGCTGCTAAATGTACAAATCGGAATGTTTAAATCACGTGATTACATGAACCGGATAATAAATTTCATTCTTGGCCAAAGAATTTTCATGGTGAGTACCCCCCCCAATTACGGGACTGCCCCCCAAAAGCTATTTGAAAATGAAATGGTTCTCTGGCGGCTACGTAGCTTCACCTCTCCTTTGGAGAGGATGGGAGAGGTCTCTCGCGAAGGAGCTTTTGGAAACCTACTCATTTAAACCCCGGGTTCCTCACTTCGGTAGCCTGCTTTAGCATTCCAGCGCGTAGATCAGCGCTCTGTACCGGCGCTGCCGGGTTAGGCGCAGCTGTAGCCCTGAATGGCGTTGACGGCGTTTCAGCGGGGGCATTTGGCTGGCTTATACCCGACATGCCCAGCATGTGGCGCTGCTCTATGGTATCTAATGCCGCCTTCCGCTCTAAGTGCTGGCCAACTATTGTCTTAATGTCTTTTCCAGCCATATGCAATATCTCATTTTTCAGGCGTATCTCCCTTGCCATACGCCCTATCAAAAACACAAAACCTACCCCTAATACCACAAGGCCATAAACGCCCAGCGTGAGGTACAACAGGTTTGGTGCACCTACACTATTTCTTATTTCTGAATTGTAAAAGATATTCCCTAAAACCCGGAACGGGTATATTTTATGCATTACCGCCATAAACGCTATGCCGCCCAGGCTGAGGATATAACAGATCACTTCGGTCAGTATAAGGGTGCCGCTGCTTAACAATCTTTGGGCCGCAGGTTTTCGCAATGTGGTGGCAAGCGGGTCAAGCAGTTCGATCTGCTCACTGATCATTATCCGTTCTTCTCTGAACTCGTGCAGCAGATCATCCTTCAGGGTGGTCAATGACATGGGTAATGTTTATTTGATACAAATTTAATGTTATCATAAAACACGTGCCCGGTTCTTTATTCACCAAGTATCCACATTTTGTGCGTGAGATTCATCGCCAAATAGAAATCCTGTCATAGTGAATAAAATAATTTACTATATACAAGCTCTTTAGAAGGACAATAAATACTGGATGCAACCAAACTCAACTCGCGTCCTTGCGAGGAACGAAGCAACCTCACGAAATGAATATAAGGGATGAGGGTGTTGTCTCTTTGGTAGGAAGTTTTAACTCCTAAATTTGCAGTAATAAAAACCTGCTATCGTCATGGCTACTAAAAAAATAGATAAATACGCTAATTACCGTTATGAGATAATAACCCCGGAAGAGCTACGCGAAGCGAAATGGCTTATAGGAGAGGGTGATTTCAAGGATATGGAAGATTACATCAGTGCGATGACGCGCATGGAAATCAAAATTATGAAACGGCAGGATGCAGAGAAAAAGAAACGCGCTGATGCAAGAAAAAAGCGGCGCATAGAAGCAGTGAAAAAAAGTAAGGCGGCATAACCACGATCTTTAAACAGCCTCGAGTAAAAGGTTTGCATCTATTTGCAATTCCTTGTGTACGGCCTTCAGGAAAGATATATCGGGCTTTTGTTTTCCACTCATTATCAGGGATAACTTGGCATCACTCACATGCAGTTTTTTTGCCAGTTGGGTTTGCCTTAGCTGCATATCATACATTCTCATCTCAATTATTCCCGCAAATGTCTTAGGGGGCTCAATGGCAAATTTACTTTTCTCATAAGCCTGTGCTTTAAGCGCAAGGCTACGGATTTCGGCAAGTTCGTTTTTGCTCACATTCTCGCTTCCTTTAGCCATAAGCATATCAATTCTTGACATTACGGCTTTGTAATCGGTTTCAGAAGTATTGGTTTTTGTCATTGTAATCTTTTCATTCCAAAGATACGTTTTTAGGTTTTCTAAAAAAATCATGACCCCATATCGCATATCTTTGACGAATAATCTCTTTTGCAATGCCTAAGTGGGAAGGATATGATACATTAGAAATAAAAGGCAATATGCTAATGCCAGGGTTTTCTATATACCTACTTGAAATTAGATATACTGGCAAGCCTCGTTATTATTATGTAGGTATGACTGGCGACTCCTATTTTCCTTCTGCCAGATCGGCATTCCATCGGATATCAGGGCATTTAGAACTTGCCAAATCAACACAGAACCAGTTAATAACAGGTATAAAAGAACAAATGCTTCTGAAGGATGAAGATTTTGTAAATCTGCACCTAAAAATGCACCACTTTCCTATTTCAGGATTTGTTAAATGGAACGGGAAAGTGAGTGAATTTGATAACAATTGTGTCGAGTATAATAATTACAAGATCGGGCAGGAAAAAGTTCGAGTCTTTGAAAATACAATGATTCATTTTCTAAAAGAAAAAATCGGAGTACGCCTCCTCAATAAAACACAAGGCAATAAAATAACAGATGGTTTTGGGGACTACGAGCAAATATTTACAGACATATCTGGCATTCTAGAAAATGGGTAAATGAATTTACTTATTTTTGCAGTATTGAAAGGTTTTCGTAAGCGTTAGGAAATTATGACATTGCAATATACATACGACAATAAAGGGCGCACATTAGGCGTATTTATCCCCATCGGGGAATGGAAGAAAATCACTAAAAAATATAAGGATTTGGAGGTGCCGCCAGAAATTATTGACGCGCCGCCAACTAAGGAAGAAATACTGCAAAGCATCAAAGAAGGGCTCTCTCTTGCAAAATTGCATCAAAAAGGTAAAGTAAAGCTTAAAACCGCCCAACAATTGCTTGATGAACTATAATATCGTTACACTCCCCTTTTTTGACAAACAACTCAAAAGGTTAATAAAGAAATACCCCTCTCTTAAAACGGAGTATGCAGATTTGGTTAATGATCTTATCCTCAAGCCTTCCGGCGGAACAGCAATAGGTAACAATTGTTATAAAATCCGGCTCGCAATTGCATCTAAAGGCAAAGGCAAATCAGCAGGTGCAAGGGTTATTACCTATATCCAGGTACGCAATTCATCAGTTTATCTTGTTTCTATTTATGATAAAAGTGAGCAGGCTAATTTATCAGACAAAGACCTAAAGGATCTGATAAAACACATACCCGAATAAGACAAACAACTAATTCCTCACACCTATCTACTAAAGACTATTTACTATCTACTGCAAGCTATCTACCGCAACAAATGAACGAAAAAGAGATTTCACTCCGCCGCACATTCGCCATCATCTCCCACCCGGATGCCGGTAAAACCACGCTTACCGAGAAACTGCTGCTGTTTGGCGGTGCCATACAGGTGGCAGGGGCCGTGAAAAGCAATAAGATAAAGAAGCACGCTACCAGCGACTTTATGGAGATAGAGCGCCAGAGGGGTATCTCTGTGGCCACATCCGTAATGAGCTTTGAATATAAGAACACACTCATCAACCTGCTGGACACACCGGGCCATAAAGACTTTGCCGAAGATACTTACCGTACGCTCACTGCAGTGGACAGCGTAATACTGGTGATAGACAGCGTGAACGGTGTGGAAGAACAAACCCGCAAGCTGGTCGAAGTATGCCGTATGCGGGATACTCCGGTTATCGTTTTCGTAAACAAAATGGACCGCGATGGTAAATTCCCCTTCGACCTTGTGGATGAAATAGAGAAAGAACTAAAACTATCGCTGCACCCGCTTAGCTGGCCCATTAATATGGGCAAGGATTTCAAGGGGGTTTACAACCTCTACGACAGCAGCCTGAACCTGTTTACCGCCAGCCAGAAATCAACCGAAGAAAATACAATACCCATACACGACCTTGCCGATGGACTGCTTGATGAAAAAATAGGAGCCCGCGATGCCGCCCAGCTTCGCGAGGACGTGGAACTGCTGCAAGGGGTATATGGCGAACTGGATACCGACAGCTACCTGAAAGGTAAGATTGCCCCGGTATTCTTTGGTAGCGCTGTGAATAACTTTGGGGTAAAGGAACTGCTGGATACCTTTATACGCATAGCCCCAGAGCCGCAGGGCCGCGACACAGATAAGCGCTATGTGGCCCCCGGCGAAGATAAATTCACCGGCTTTATCTTCAAGATACACGCCAACCTCGATCCCCGCCACCGCGACCGTATAGCCTTCCTCCGGGTATGTTCCGGCAGGTTTGCCCGCAATACATTTTACAAGCATACCCGGCTCGATAAAGAAGTTCGTTTCAGCAACCCCTATTCCTTTATGGCCCGCGAAAAAGACGTGATCGAAGAGGCCTTTCCCGGCGATGTTGTAGGGCTATTCGATACGGGCACCTTCAAGATCGGCGACACACTTACTGAGGGCGAGATAATGCAGTTTACCGGCATCCCCACATTTTCACCGGAGATATTTAAAGAGCTGGTGAATAAAGACCCCATGAAAACCAAACAACTGGAAAAAGGCGTTCGACAGCTTACCGACGAAGGTGTAGCCCAGCTATTTACCCAGCATGGTGGCAACCGCAAGATAATAGGTTGCGTGGGCGATCTGCAGTTTGAGGTGATACAATACCGCCTGCTTCAGGAGTATGGCGCATCCTGCTCGTTTGTTCCCCTGTCTTTCTACAAAGCCTGCTGGATCACCGGCGACAAAAAAGCTATTGAAGATTTTGCCCGCTTCAAGCAAAACAATATTATGGAGGACAAAGACGGTAACCTTGTTTATCTCGCCCAAAGCGAATGGTTCCTAAACACCGAACGACAGAACAACCCAGCCATAGAATTCCACTTTACCTCAGAGTTTAAAACAGCAATGGCCAAGTAACGATAGTAACGAGACATGCTCCCTAATATACTTTTAGTGTAAATTTGAAAGATGCACCCGAATAACTAACTTTACTTCGTGGATGACTTTAAAGGACAAATACGAAGCCTTAAAGTATATGGAACTGACTTCTGGGAGTTTTATAATAAACAAACTATCAAAGTGCAGGATCGCATATTTTGGGCGATACGTGTCATAAGAGACATTCCCCATGTCCCTGAAAAGTATTTTAAACATGTAGAAGGAACTGACGGAATTTATGAAATCCGTATCAGCTCTGGTAGCAACATTTTTCGTATTTTTTGTTTTTTTGATGAAGGTGAATTAGTGATTTTGCTGAATGGATTTCAAAAGAAGTCTCAAAAAACACCAGTCGAGGAAATAGAAAGAGCTAAAAAGCTTAAAAAACAATATTATGAAGACAAAGAAAAATCAGCTAATTGATCTTGAAAGCTTTATTGAGGAAGAATACGGCAATCGCGGGGTAAAGCGTAGGGAGCAGTTTGAAGAAGGATACGAAGCTTTTAAATTAGGTATCCTGCTACAGGAAATGAGACAGCAGCAAAATATGACTCAAGAACAACTTGCCGAAAAATGCGGCACCACAAAAACATACATTTCACGCATTGAAAATAATGCAAGCGACATGCGACTTTCTACCGTCATGCGTATTATCAGGGAAGGTTTTGGTGGACATTTAAGACTTTCTGTGGATATTTAGTGCCTTACCAGGTATAAATTTCATTAAGCAACATTGTATTATGTTATCGTTACGGTAATCATTTGTTATCGTCAGAAATCCAATCCGGGGTTAATCAATAATTTATTACGTTTGTTAGGTACTACAAAACAAGGGTGAATGGATTCTTTATCAAACTTATTGAAGAAGTCCGAAGTCTTTCAAAATGAATTTGATAAAATATTCCCCTCCCAAACATTTAATAAAGTACATATACTAAAATACATTGCCACCTGTACCGGTATTGTACTCACTGAAACACGCAAAAAATATCCCCAACACAATATCCGGTTCATCAACCCAGTATTCGTGGTTGACAATGATATTTACCCGGCCTCCGACCTGCCCGGGGATGAAACAATACTAAAACTCACCCGGCCATTTTTCAATCTCTTGCAGGCCAAAATTATCATGCCGCTTTCTATTCCGGTTCTTGATAATTTGTTGTCCGGGGTTTGCTTGTTTTATGGCAATACAGCCAATAAATACGATTATAGGTTATTCAAAACATTTGACCTCGATCACATTTTGGCAAATAATGTTGAAGGGGCAAAACCCGTTGATACCCATCCAAAGTACCGGCTCGATGAGATCATAGACATGAAAGTGGATCTAACCCAGCTCGGCACAACTTTCGATCATTTTGCCCATGCTCTTAATCTTACGACCGACCAGGAAAAAACAAGGCTTATAAAAACCCTTATCCTCTACCGCGACGTATCTAAGGCGCTTGGCAATTCTTTGGTTTTCTCGTTTGTGAACCGGTACAACCAATCGCATTCATTTTTCGATTGCATACTTACCTTCATTTCGGAGCATCCGTTTGATGAAGACCAATTGCTTGATCTCGCCAATATTACCCAGGGCATATCCTTACCAATTGCTAATTACGATTATAGCAAAAGCAAGGGAATAAGCGCCCACACCATGGCAAAACGCAACTCCCTGAAATCATCGCTGATAAACAGCTTCAAACCAGTGTAGTATATGCCTTGCACGGCATAGTTTTGTACGTTTGTTGAAAAGTAAGCGCGACAACCAATGGACAGCGCTGCAAGGGCGAAATCTAATAGCGATGGGCATCGCCCATCGAACTTGGGTGGCACATTGCCTATATAACAAAATGAACTAATTCACCCGTGCATAGTATAAAAGATGCATAAAGCATGAGCTTTGCGCCTTCTTTGCGTCAAACTTTGCGAACTCTGCGTGAAATTTCTTGAACCTCATTTCGCAAATTCCCCGAAACCTGATATGATTTGTTCCCCTCTATACTATTTTGTACTTTTGCGGACATTTTTATAAAAAATCATTTATGAGCACGATGACTCGTTCTGAAATTGACTTCAAGTTGCCTTACAAAGTAAAGGACATTAGCCTGGCCGAATGGGGCCGTAAGGAAATAAGGCTCGCCGAGGCGGAAATGCCTGGCCTGATGGCTATACGCGCCGAATATGGCGCTAAGAAACCGCTGAATGGGGCTCGTATTGCCGGCTGCCTGCACATGACCATCCAAACTGCCGTACTCATAGAAACACTGGTAGAACTGGGTGCAGAAGTGCGTTGGAGTTCGTGCAATATATTTTCTACCCAGGATCATGCAGCCGCAGCTATTGCAGCCGCAGGTATTGGTGTATTCGCATGGAAAGGCCAGAGCCTGCAGGATGCCGATTGGTGTATAGAGCAAACCTTGTTCTTCGGCAGTGAAGACCGTCCGCTGAACATGATCCTTGACGATGGTGGCGACCTTACCAATATAGTACTCGACCATTATACCGAGCTGGTACAGCATATAAAGGGCCTTAGCGAAGAAACAACTACAGGCGTTCATCGTCTTTACGAAAGGATGCAGAAGGGTACACTACCTATCCCAGCTATCAACGTGAACGACTCTGTTACCAAATCGAAATTTGATAATAAATACGGTTGCAAGGAAAGCTTAGTTGATGCTATTCGTCGTGCTACCGATGTAATGATGGCTGGTAAAGTGGCTGTGGTTGGCGGTTATGGCGACGTGGGCAAGGGTTCGGCAGAATCGCTCCGTGGCGCTGGCGCACGCGTCATTGTTACCGAGATCGACCCAATATGCGCATTACAGGCCGCTATGGATGGCTTTGAAGTGAAGAAAATGATCGATGCGGTGAAAGAGGCAGACATCGTCGTCACCGCTTCAGGTTGCCGCGACCTTATTACCGAAAAGCATTTCCGTGTGATGAAGGATAAGGCTATCGTTTGTAACATCGGCCACTTCGATATTGAAATAGACATGGCATGGCTCAACAACAACTACGGAGCTACCAAAGACACTATTAAACCACAGGTGGACCTTTATAACATCGACGGTAAGGACGTACTGGTACTGGCAGAAGGCCGCTTGGTAAACCTCGGCTGCGCTACTGGTCACCCAAGCTTCGTAATGAGCAATTCATTCAGCAACCAGACCCTGGCGCAGATAGAATTGTGGCTGCATCACGATAAGTATGAGAACAAGGTGTATGTGTTACCAAAGCACCTTGATGAAAAAGTAGCCCGTCTGCACCTGGCAAAAGTAGGGGTAGAACTGGAAGAGCTTACAGAGGCTCAGGCAGAATACTTAGGCATACCGGCGCACGGCCCATACAAAGCCGATCATTACAGGTATTAATAGTCATTTGATTTCTAAAGCGGGTAGCGTAGAAGTGGCAGGATATTGTCGCTTTTGTGCTACCCGCTCCTATTTTTCAATGGCCTGGCGCCAGAAATTAATATGCCATTTTACTACCACCCAATATATAAACAAATTATCTTGGCATTTGATTCTAAACCAAGTATTTTATGAATAAGAAACTGCTCATTTTATTTGTTTTCATTGCCAATGCATTTTTTACGACGGCCCAGCAATTCCATACCGAGAAAAGTAAGGAATTTGATGAGCCCGAATATGGCTGGAACAAGCTGCTGCAATTGAAGAACGGCAATACCTTTTTTTTCCATAGCACCAAAAAGGATGGGATAGAGGTTACGGTATATAATAAGCAACGGAAACAAATAGCCTCAAGGACCCTAGAGAGTAACCTCTGGGATGTGCGTAAAATGAAGCAGTCGAAGATAGTCGGGTTGTATGAAATTAACGGCGAGCCGGTAATTTTTGTTATGCAGGCCGACGGTCGCGAACCTACGTTGTACCGTATACGCATAAACCCGAATACCGGGTCGAAGGTTAATGAGACTGTAATGGGCAGCCTCCCCAAAGTAAGCGTTTTTGCAGGCTATGCGGTTGTATTTGGTAATGTGGACATCCCTGATATTATTGTTGAAAAGGACCCTAATTCAGATTGCTATGCGGTGATCTATTTCGATGGTTTTTCGCATGAGACAAACCAGCGCATAAAGGTGGTTCACTACGATGGCAACCATAAAGTATTGAACACAGCTTTTTATGACTCCCCGGATGGGAAATATAAGTACCTCCGGTATATAGGCTCTGTTGTTGACGGCAATAAGCGCGTGTACATCGCCAGCTATGGTTACAATGGCAAAGCCGATGAGGATACAGACCCCAGTGTTATTGTGTCGCGTATAAAGGTGGGTGAGACCAAGTTTTCACATTCGCTGATCAAAGTATCCAATGATTTTAATGATACAAAGTCGGTCATGTTGTATAATCACAACACCAACCAACTGCAACTGATGACCGTGACCTTTAACAAAACTGCTCTGGCCGGACAGGCTGTATGGGGTAGTGCGAATTTTGACTACTACCATAAGAGGGAAGTTGCCTGTGTAACGTTGTTGAATTACTTAGATCCCGAAACGCTGGCACTCATCAGTGTAAAGCCGGTGATAGGGATGAAGGTAGATGCGTATGGGAAACAGAATATTGATAAAGACTATGAATTTGACGGAGTGCCACAGAATATGGTCATGAACAAGGACAATACTACAACAATACTGATGGAAGACCTGGCGCATATTACGCAACATAGCGGTGGCAGTTATGCCGGGGGCCACCAGGGTATGGGGCATACTTCTATCAAAACTGAATTAGGCCCGGCGGGTATATGCGAGCTATCTGACGGTGGTGACGAAATAAATGGTTTCGCGATCAACAAAAAGCAAATGGCATCGGGAACACTCCCCATGCTCTACATGGCCGGAAGAAGCAAAGGGCTGTTTGCTTATCCCCCGTCTATAAGCAACAAGTCAAATAACAATGAGTTTCTTTCTTACGATTATATTTATTCGGATAAGGGGCATTATGTAATATTCAACGACCTGCCCGCCAACGCAGAAAAAGATGAAGACGACGAGAAGCGTAAGGCAGTGACCTACGTTTCTAAGACAAATACGATGTGCTATAAGTTGAACAATCCCAAAATGGATAAGTTCTACCTTTTCGGCGAGCCAGCCGACAATAGTTCTACTTTTTGCTTCATAGAGTCATCAGACTACAACAAAGAACTCAACACCTACGCCACCATGATCATCGAGCGCGATGGGAAAGACAAACAGGCAAAGATAGCCTGGATAACCTTTGATTAAAAGAAATTCAATCAGGGTTTATGACAAATTGCGCTTTTGCTAATAGCCATTGCCTTCAGGTCAATCATTAAGTTATACCGTTTCAACTTAATAAATCTGCATGGATGCTCCATCGTAGCAAAAGCTTTGTAGTATGCACCAGGCAGGGCTTTACGGCGCTCCGTAGGCGCGCAACTACTCGCCTCAAATGCCTTATTTTAAAGTATAAATGGTATTAAGGAAAAAAGTTGAATAGAAGGATGCAGTCGATGGCATATTCTGGTGCATTCCCCCTTGCGCGTAGGGATGTGCGCCGGCGAAGGGGGGGAAGGGGGATGTCTGATACTCGCGCTGGGCTTCCTTATCGGCAAACCCATTATTTCCCTGCAACACTGAAGCAATAGCCGATTAACGACTGCGTGCTGGATGCCCCCATAATGGAAATGTTTGGGCGATTGACGAGGAAGCAGTATTCTCCCCCTTCAAGCTGTGCGGCTGGGGTCACTGTATAAACTCCGTCAGATACTTTCTTAAATGCTAACTTCGCTTTGGTCAGTTCCACACCCTGATCTTTCCCCATACTCATTTGCGCAACCAATATCTTCCTGTTTTTCTTTGCTACATCAAAAACAAATAGTTCCACAGCCGTTTCAGGGTCTGTGCCTGGCTCTATTTTAACGATGAAACTTTCGGCAGTACTGCCGCTATGCGACACGGATGAACCGGTTCCGTTTGCTATGAGATTAACCTCGGAATGCCCGCCCATATTAGTATGCAGGTTGCTGGAAAGGTCTGTTTTCTCCAGATCCGCCAGTGTATTGTTCTTATCAACAAACAACACCTTGTTCTTGAATTCCGGGGCAGGTGGGTTCTGTGCGTAAGCGCTGAATACTATTACAAGCAATGCTACTAAAAATGATATTTTTTTCATGAGCTATTTTTTGGAATCAAATGTAGTATATATCTGTTTTGATTGTGTTATTTTTTTATGAATATCCCGCAGTTTAGCTAGGAGGTCTTATTTTCAGGGGGCATTTATGGACGTCGATAAAATCTCCAGCGCATATATTGGGGTGTGTGACAAATAGCACCTTTGCAACAATATTGCCGGTAGCCCCGGCATTTATGCCGGGGTTGGCTAACGTAATTCTCGGGCTTTAGCCAAACCTACTCGCGAATAAGCCGACCCATGGCATCTGGTTTTGGCTAAAGCCCGACTTGAGTGTACTAAGTCCCCGGCATAAATGCCGGGGCAACTGGCGAAAAGTGCGTTTCCTGCCGTTGCAGGTCTTATCTTCTGACCTGCAACACTCGCGCAAGACAAATAATGTGAGGTTGCAATCGGGAATCCCCGGATGTTGAAATTAATTTTTCGTTACTCTTTATTTGCTCAAAGCATTAATTCAATAACTTCACTTCATGAAAAATCCTGGAGTCTTATATATCAACACGCTGTCTGCTGAACACCATGCATTGCTGGTTGTGTATTCAACAAATGCGGTGCCATAAGCTACCCCGGTTACCATTCCAGTGGTACTTACTGTAGCCAGCGTGGTATCAATTGAACTCCATACGCCGCCGGATACTGTTTCTGTAAAGAGCGTCGAAGCTCCTGCGCATAGGTTGTCTGGCCCGCTTACAATGCCGCTTGCCGGCAAGGGGTCAATGGTAACAACAATGCTCGTAGTCACATAGCAACGCACAGTTACCGCATAAGTGATCGTATCGGTTCCGGCAGTAGCGCCAGTTATAGCTCCTGCAACAGGGTCTATCGTTGCATTAGCATTAGATGCACCCCATGTACCTCCGGGAATTGTTTCAGACAATGTGGTTACAGCACCGGGGCAAACATTAGTTGTTCCCGAAATTGATCCCGCGCTACCGGGTTGCACAGAAACATACATAGTTACCGTATCAGACAGCAGCCCGTCTGATACCCGCACTTTGAACGAGTCTGCTCCCAGGTAAGAGCCAGGGGCTATGTAAGATATGCCAGATGGTACCACAATGCTTGCTGTGCCTACAGAAGTAGCCGTTATGGGGAATCCTATGAGGGAGCCATGTACGGGGGCAGACACCATAGTCCAGGTTTCTGTTTGCCCCGTGTCTGCATCAGTTATGGCCATTTGAGAATCAAGAGACATAGCATGGCCGGGGCAGGGGATAATAGATTGGTCCTTGCCAAAGGCGAACGAAGGGGTATGTGTCAGTTGGATCACTTTGGGGATGCGGTTATTCATCATATCGGCTATATACACGGTACCTCCTGGCGCTGTGCACATACCGTATGGATTGTTCATATTGGCTGCGTTAGCGTTTACATTATCAATATTGGAGCATCCCGGCCAGGTTATTGAGGAGGATGGCAAAATGCTTTATCAATCTGTTATAGTAGAGAAGAACAAAAGCTACTTAATTCGTATCTTTGTAAATAATCAGAAAATTCCAAACCTGGTTATTACTGCATATAGAACTTCTAAAATCAGCAAATATTATGAAGGTGAAATATGATAAGGAGGTAGATGTTTTGTATATTACTTTCAGCGAAAATAAAATCGCAGAAAGTGACGAGGATAAACCGGGAATTGTTCTCGATTATGATAAATCAGGCTCAATAGCAGGCATTGAAATTCTTAATGCTTCTAAAAACATGAAAAACCCAGTCAAGGTTGAGTATGAGGTTGCTTGATCCCTGGCAAAAGTATTCAGAAACAGGCTCCTGACGCCTGCTAAAACATAAATATTTTCAAAAATGGCTACAAGAAAACGCATAGTTAAAAAAGTGCCCGACTTTAGGGTTACGCGGGTGGAAAAAGACCCGGAGGAAGACGACCTGAAGAAGGTAAAGGCGAGGATCATAAAAGAGCTGGAAGAAACACAGAAAAGTAAAAACGAGTGGCTCGACAATGAGATGGAAAAAAATCTGAAAAAGCCATAACCACCCCTTGCCATGTCGTACTGTAGCGCTTTAGAAAATATGTCCGAAGATAAACGGGCCATACATAAGCCATATCATGACCTGCAATACGGTTTCCCGATAGATGATGATAACGAGCTGTTTTGCAGGCTGGTGCTGGAGATAAACCAGGCCGGGCTTAGCTGGGAAACCATACTGAAGAAGGAGGCCACGTTCAGGAAGGCATACCACAACTTCAGCATAAAGAAAGTAGCCGCTTATACCGAAGCCGACCGGGCGCGGCTAATGGCCGATGCCGGCATTATACGCAACCGGCTAAAGATAAACGCTGCAATAGAGAACGCCAACACTATACTGCTGCTGCAAAAGGAGCATGGCTCATTTAAAAAATGGCTGGAGCGCCACCACCCCAAAACAAAGGAAGAATGGGTGAAACTATTCAAAAAGACATTCCGGTTTACCGGTGGTGAAATTGTTAATGAGTTCCTGATGAGTATAGGCATATTGCCGGGCGCCCATTCCAGCGATTGTGCCGTCTATAAGAAGGTATTAAAAGCGAAGCCGTTATGGCATGTTTCTTAGCGGTTATTCATATTGCTTCTATTAAAAATATGGCTCACCCCATTTCTCCGAAGAAAAATATTTTGTGGATAACTCATATTATCAACTCTGCGCTATGATATGCCTGTAGGGCATTGTAGCGGATGGTGATTTTTTGGGTGACCCCATTGGTGACCCCATTTTGGGGGGTGATTCCGCCGTCGCTGTATTAGCTATGGCGGACAAAGGGGTGAGCAGTTTCTACCACGAAGGGCACAAAGGAGGACACGAGGTTCACAAAGTTGCTCAAATTTTACAGAAATTTCTTTTAAAGTGATAAATTATTGATAATCAGTTGTTTTCGGTATAATTGTGGATAATTGTTGCTCAAAAATTGCTCACTTGTTGCTCAACTATGATTTATAGGATTAAATAGGATTTTAGGATGCGTTACATTGCAATAATCATTCTGTTTATGTATTGCTGGAGGTGACTTTTTTTAGCACAAAGGTCTGTAAGAAAATAATACAGCCCAAGACGTTTTATCTATACCAGTTAAGGTTGTGGCTATAATGCCCCGGTAGTGGGCTACCTGTTTGTAGCCAAACGATTACCTCACCCATACGCACCCCGTTAGCGGGTGCAACAATTCGCGATGGATTGGTTTGATTGAAGCGTGACGCTTCGGCAGAATAGGACCAAGCGCGATGCTTGGACCAGTGGGTGGTTATCGCGTTAGTATCATTTTGCGTATATCCGCTATCCGCAGGGTAATGGTGGTGCCTTTTGCAGGGTGGGAAACAATACTAAGTGTTCCGTTTACGAGTTTTGTACGCTGCTGCATGTTCCTAAAACCAATACCTGTATATGCCTGCTGCGAAGTGGCATCGAAACCTGTACCATTGTCAGATATAGACATTGTAAAAGTGGCTGCCCCGTAGGTGAGTGTAATTTGAAGCTGCGTAGCCTTTGCGTGTTTAGATACATTGTGAATGGCTTCCTGGGCTATACGGTATATAAGCAGTTCTTGGCCGGGCGGTAACGTTACGGTATTCCCTACGGTTTGCAGGTTACAAATTATTTCTTCCGATAATTCTATGTAGGCAAGTTCTTGCTGCAGTACGGCCTTAAGCCCGTTCAGTTTAATGTAATCGCTGTTTAAAGAGTGGCTTATGTTGCGGATATTGGTAATGGTGAGGTCGATGATCGTTTTGCTGTTTTCTATTAAATTAACGGCTCTTTCCCCGGTGGCATGTTTAGACAGGGCGCTGTTATTCATTTTTAAATGCGCCAATAGCTGGCCAATGTTATCATGTATCTCTTTAGAGATATGGTCCATTGTCCCTTCCTGCTCTCCGATCAGTAACTTGCTTTTTTCGCGTTCATGTTCATTTTGTTTCCGCATGTAAATAAACGTCCCAACAACAAGAGCTACGGAAAACATGATAACAACCAGTGTTCCTGAAATAAGAAGCGGAAGAATATGCTCATCGTTTGGCGCTGTCATAAAGGCGGGGGTACAAAATGAAGATGCAACCCAGGCCAATATACACAAAGATATTTACAACAACTAAAGAAACATCTATGACAGGTATATAGGCAGTAAACCTAACAATGAAAAAATTATATACCGTCCAGTTTAAAACCGTTGCGCTCCAGAAAAACAAGAAGATAATGGCAACCCAGAAATCAGGGTATTTGTAGAGCCGCAACTCGCCTTTCTTCATAAGCAGCTGAAAAAGAGAAATGATGGACATGCCCATTATGAATAGCCCTTCAAGCACCATGAAGTAAGAATCAACAACATCGGGTCCTTGTATGAACAGGATATTTACCGTGCCAAGAATAATGCCTGCAAAAGCAATGTAGTAGCCAATTTTCCTTTTTTCAAAGGCAATGATACAGTAATTGAAATACAGGCTGGTAAGGCCAAGCTCTACAAGGTTGTAAATGGCATAGACAGGCATATTGTTGTGGTATTTTATGCTGGCATAGTACGCAATGCCCTCGCTGGCGCAGGAAGCGCCTAATAGCACAACAAGAAATTTTAAAGCCCTGCTTACGATCTTATACCTGTATAGGGCGCATAAAAAAGTAAGCAACAAAATAGCGTAATAGCTGTAGTAGAGATAGTTCATGCTGTGTCGTTAATTAACATCCCCCGTTCTCAAATGTCATTTATACTGTGCAAGGGATAAATTTGTGTATATATCTCCGATTTAGCTTCAAGGATAATTTCAGCATGTCATGGTTCGGCGGGGCTCACCATGACAGTTCTTCGATTTTTATCCGGTGCGATTTTTTCTTGACTAAACGACATCGCCTAATGAGCAAGCAGGCTGTTGGAGGCAGTGCCTACGCTGGGGCAGCTTGCGGGGCAGGGCATAGCATGTTCCAGCACCATATTCACGGGTGATTCGGGGTAGTTATAATACACATAGTTGCCCAGGGTATCGTAGCCGGCAACTATGAGGGTAAGCTCACCGCTCAGGTACCCGGCATTCTGGCCGCTGCCGCCATTATTGATATAATCGAGCGTATGGGCAAACATGAACTTGACGCTGACTATTGCCGGGTTGCTGAGGTAAGCACGAAGGGAATCGGCATTGAAGATGAGCGATTGAAGATCGGTATCGTTGCCTACATAACTAATGCTGTTGAGGTAGCTGGTGAGCATTTTATTGCCGGTATCCAGCGATATGAACCTGCTGGTAATACCGGGCGTGTATAACGAAATACCAACCCTTCGTTTGTGCGGCTGCCCCTGCTTTGTGGCGGGTGTTTGTGTGTTACATGCGGCAAGCAGCGCCGCTGCGGAGATGAGCATTAATAGTGTGTGTTTCATGTTTATTTTTTAGCGGTTAAAATTTCTTGTTTTCCTGATGTATTGATCTCTAATGGAATTATACCCAACTGGACGGCAATTAAAACGAGATCTGACCGGTTGTGGACATTGAGCTTATTAAACAGGCTACGCCGGTATCCTTCTACGCTTTTGGGCGTGGCTTTCATTTTTTCACCCATCTGTTCATAACTCAATCCTGCACTGCAAAATTTTAATACCTGCATTTCCCTGCCATTAAGTTGGGGTAACTTTACTTTCCCACTTTTTATATCCTGCACAAACCTGCGGGTAACGATGCTGTTGTAATACATTTCTTCGTTGTAAACTATAGTTACCGCATTTACCAGTTCGTCGGCATCGCCTTTTATTAT
The DNA here is from genome assembly GCA_013288445.1 of Bacteroidota bacterium. Classification (GTDB taxonomy): domain Bacteria; phylum Bacteroidota; class Bacteroidia; order Chitinophagales; family Chitinophagaceae; genus Nemorincola. Next base: position 5,260 of record JABDBX010000034.1, on the reverse strand, counting down.
ATAGCCGTTGGCCCCGTTCAGGATCATCCTGATAATGTATAGCTCGATATTGAATACAGTATGCACCAATATTTTTATTTCGGGCCATCTTTTCTTTATTTCTACTACTGTATCAAAGCCATCCATTTTGGGCATGTTAATGTCCACTATACATACGTCCGGTTTCACTTTGGCTTTTCGTATGGCGGCTATCAGCTCCTCGCCATTAGCAGCTTCGATATCCACCAGCATCCTGCCCGATTCCTGCAAAAAGGAAATTGCGCCTTTACGGTATAATTTGTGGTCGTCGGCATACGCAACGAGTATAGGAATATCTATCATGGCTTATCAATTAACGGCTAAATCATAATTAAAATAAATATTCTTAATAATTTTATGCCCTGAAACACAAACCTACAGCGTTGTTCCCATATTTTTTAGGGGGAAAATCCTCAAAAATTTCAAATTTTTGAGGATTTTCCCCCTAAGAGGATAAAATTATTCATCCAACCTTTGTATTGCATTAGTTACAGGTGTACAACTGCAACGAAATGAAATAATAATGCATTTCATCATTTTCTAAAAACAAACACAAAATGAAAAAGCTAAAACTTTTATTTATCGTAGCGCTGCTCGCAATGACCAGCAACGCTTTTGCATGCACTACCCCTGCGGCAATTACAGGTATCTTTATACTTTGCCCGCCATCTTATACAACAACGCTGTCTGATGCTACACCAGGGGGCATCTGGAGCACCGGCGACGCCAGCCATGTGGCTATTGATGCCGGCACCGGGGTTGTTACTGGTATATCCGGAGGAACGTCAGTTGTGACCTACACGGTGCCCGGTGGCTGTTTTGTTACTGTTGATGTCACCAATGCGGCCATTTCAGGCCCGGCAACTGTTTGCTCCGGCTCCTCCATAACGCTCACCGATGCTTATCCCGGCACATGGTCCACGCTCAGCCCTGATATTCTCCTAAGCGGTGGCGTAGTAACTTTGCCAGGCGGATATTCCGGGGGATTGGGCTCAGCTACTATCACTTATTCTACACTCAGTTGCTCCACTGCCATTACCACTGTTGTTACCTTAGATCAAATCCCGACTGTAACCAGCTTGAACCCCCTTCCTGCTACCATTACTTATTGTGCTTGGGATCCGACTGTTGCTTTTACCACTACAATAGCAGCTGGGAGCCCTCCGCCCTTTACCTATAACTGGTGGTGGTATAACCCTGGTTGCTCGTGTACCAGCGTTTTTGCCACCAATAGCGGCATTTCAACTGATTACAACACAGGTTACCGGGCATATGGATATATGTCAACCACTGACTATGGCACCTATTATGGAGATGTAGTTGACGGCCTCGGGTGCGTGTCCCTACTTTTTACGGGGCCTACGCTCACCGTTAACCCCTTGCCTACCGTCTATACATTCCGCTATGACGACCCATATGTTACCCACGACGCGACCTGCACGTTGGATTTGACGAACTCGGATATTGGCATTAATTATACGCTCGGGGTAGGTGGAGTGACCGGTACTACTCAGGCTGGTAGCGGTAGTGGTCTTTCCTGGTCACCCTCCCTTGGCGACGGTCTTTACTATGTACAGGCTACAGACGCTGCCACCGGCTGTACCGACCACATGGCCCCTGACCTACCTGTTTGCGCTACCTGCAGGCTGGCCGCTCCTGCTTTGGGCGTGGGCGCCACCACAGCTACGGTGCCGCTAACGCTGCTTCCCAACCCCAGTAATGGTAATTTCACCCTTAGCGGTTCGGCAGACTTTATGCTGGATGCTAAAACGGTAAAAGCTGAAATAATGGATGTTGCCGGCCACCTGGCGCTTGCCCTTGATGTGCCGGTAACTGCCGGCAGCATCAGCCAAGCAATACAGCTGCCCGGCGACATGGTGAACGGTGAGTATTTTGTAAAATTGAGCGCAGGTACGCAGAGCCAGGTATTGCGGTTGTTGCTGAACAGGTAAACCCCTGACCCCTAAAGGGGGACCTGCGATTAAGCCGAAGGTCATTCCTTCTGGTTAGAAGCGGGTGTAATAGCTCTGTTAAATGGAAGCCGTCATTTCGCAGTGCAGCCCGGTTTTTCACCGGGCGCAACGGAGAAATCTCCTGAGCCTATGCAGTTAGCAATACCAGGGTACCGAACCCTGTTAAGCTTCACCGCTGCACTTCCGGAGATTTCTACATTGCAGTTAGCAATACCAGGGTACCGAACCCTGTTAAGCTTCATCGCTACTCATCAGGAGATTTCTCCATTCCGCTCGCTGCACTCGCTTCATTGCGAAATGACGGCTTTGATTGGGCTGGTGAAGGAACGGACTGCATTGCGAAATGACGGCCTTGATAGAAGGTGTGCATGCTTTTATGTGTGGCACACCTTTTGTTAGTTTTAAATATTTTTAAATTAAACCTATTTTTTGTATATTTACAAGTCATTTTTGCCTTAAAAGAATCTTATGAAGAATATATTCTTACTCATCGCTTTGTTGCTTGCTGCCTATGCCCCCGCGCAAATCATACATACCATTGCGGGCAACGGAAGCATATCGTGCGGCCCAGATGGCGTTGCTGCAACTGCGACGTCGGTACATGGACCATATGGCGTAGCTATTGACGGCGCAGGCAATATATATATAGCAGAGATTGGTGGGTACCGCATACGAAAAGTAAACACTTCAGGCGTCATCAGCACCATTGCAGGGCTTTGCGGCGTGTTTGGCTATAGCGGGGATGGCGGCCCGGCAACCGCCGCCCTGGACTTTGAAACGGCGGATGTAGCCCTGGACGGAGCAGGGAATGTGTATTTTTCAGACGTGGGCAATTTCTGTGTCCGGAAAGTGAATGCAGCCGGTATCATCAGCACTTTTGCCGGCACTAGCACTGGCGGCTTTAGCGGCGATGGCGGCCCGGCCACAGCTGCGAATATGTACGATCCGCGCGGCATAGCTATTGACGGCCCAGGCAATGTATATATTGCTGATCGAGGTAACGGTCGCATCCGTAAAATAAACACATCGGGCGTCATCAGCACGTTTGCGGGCAATGGTAGCTTCGGCTATAGCGGCGATGGCAGCCCGGCCACAGCAGCAGCAATAGGTGAGCCATGGTATTTAACTTTTGACGGCGCGGGAAACCTGTATTTTACAGACTACTCGAATAGTCTAGTGCGGAAAATAAGCGCCACAGGCATCATCAGCGCTGTAGCGGGCAATGGCACTGCCGGCTACATAGACGGCTGCCCCGCCACTGCCGCAGAGCTAAATGAACCTACGGGCATTGCCCTTGACGGGGCAGGCAATATATATGTTGGCGACTCTCATAATCACCGTATCCGGAAGATAAACACTTCAGGCATCATCAGCACCTATGCGGGCAATGGCAGCCCGGGCTTTGGCGGTGATGGCTACGCAGCCACTGCCGCAATGCTTTATTACCCCGTTGGTGTAGCCACTGATGCAGCGGGCAATGTATATATAGCAGATGGGGCTAATTCCCGCATCCGCGTTGTAACGCCCGTGTCTATCCCCGTCTTTGATGGCGGCAGCCCGCAAAGCTTAGTGGTGTGCGAGAACTCGGTGGGCGATTCCATCAATTTGTTATTCACCGTTACAGACACGGACCCCGGGCTTACAGAAACTTATACCGTTACGGTGAGCCCGGCTCATGGGGCCATTTCGGCAGGCGGCACGGCAACATCGGGCACATCTGTAGCGCCCACCGGCTGGGCTTATACGCCCGCTACCGGTTATAGCGGCCTGGACTCATTCGTCATACAAGTGGGCAACGGCTACAATACTGCCAGCGCTACGGTCTATGTAACCGTAAACCCCTTGCCGGAGGCGGGCGCCATAACGGGAGTGGCAACGGCGGTGTGCGTGGGTGCTACGGTAACCCTCACAGACACAGCCGCTGGTGGCGCCTGGAGCTCGGCAGCAACCGGCATTGCGGCCGTAGTGGGTTCGGCTGGGCTCACCATGACAGGCGAGGTAACCGGTTTAGCGGCAGGTATTGATACTATTTATTATAGTGTTACCAACAGCTGCGGCACGGCGGTAGCATCTGCTGTGGTAACGGTAAATCCGCTGCCGGTTGTAGGTACTATCACCGGGCCTGATACGATTTGTATCAGCAATTCTGCAGAACTCATTGATACCACAGCGGGAGGGATGTGGCTTGCAGGGAATACAGATGCCACAGTTACAGTTGGTGGGATAATTACCGGGGCTATATCGGGCATAGACACTTTATTTTATTCCATCTCCAATAGTTGTGGTGCAGATACGGCTGCGAAGGCGGTGTATGTGAAGGAGTGCAATGAGGGGGTAACCTCTCCCGGCCTTCCCGGTAAAGGACCGGGACCGGCTTCCAAAGGAGAGGTGAAGCTACTCCCGAACCCTGCGCGAGATGTACTGAATATCGAGGGCGCGGCGGGGAGTACGCTTTCTATTTATGATGTGGTGGGCAGGGAGGTGTACAGGGGTGTTGTTGCCGGTAGTGAACAGGTAGTGGATATAGCTGGCTTAGTTAGTGGTGTGTATGTGGTGGAGATTGTGGATGCTGCGGGTTATAAGGTGACAAAGCGGTTGGTGGTTGCTCAATAGAGAACAACTGATGAATGGTGCCTCCCTCGGCTACGCTCGGGATGATAGTGAAATTATACAATGCGCCGGATAAAAATGTGCATTGAATTTAAAAAGCCTGGAAGGCTTTAATGTGAATAGCTCCGGGTGCAACCCGGAGTCTTCAGGGTTATACCAGTTGAACCCCGCCGGGGTTCAATGACCACATCTATTTTCCAACCGGTTTCACCGGTGGCTATTCATCATTTAAGGGAACCTCTAAAAACTAAAATGCGCATAATTTAATATAATTTTAACAATTTATTTTTACTAATTGTATTACATTAGTGATTGATACTAATTTGATTAACTGATGAAGAACTTTAAACGCAGTAAGGCAATTGGCTTATTTGATGAGGATTTCAGGCTGGAAAAACTCTCTAAATTAGGCGATCCTCTTGTAAGGCTGTCAAAAGGAGTTGATTTCGAGCTATTCAGACCACTTTTGATAGACAAGTTACATGTTGAACCCAAAGATGATGGCGGTCGTAAGCCTTACGATTATGTGTTGATGTTTAAAATACTCATCTTGCAACGTTATTATAATTTAGGCGATGACCAGACCGAATACCAGATATGCGACCGGTTGAGTTTTATGCGTTTTTTGAAATTAACTATTGCCGATGATGTGCCGGATA